>CAYJGX010000022.1:16483-26905 GCA_964369795.1 uncultured Spirochaetaceae bacterium | reverse complement strand
TTGGCAGGGGATAGAGCTGTTTGTGGCGCAAAGGCATCTAGTTCTTGAGTCTAAGGTCGAAGAACCGCAACAATTTTCTTATGAATTAAACTTGGACGAGAACTTTCCTAAAACTCTTTATTTTGGAGAGAAGCTTAATTTGCTTTTAGAGCTTGCAGAGGGTCCCCGCACAGCGTCGGGCATTTCCATTCCCCTTTCATTTGTTCATGAGAAAATCACTATTCGTAGTCGTAAAGCGGGTGACTTTATTCAAAGAGATATAGGGCACCAAACGATTAAAAAAATCTTAAACGAATGGAAGCTCTCTGCTCTTGACAAGAGTCGCATTCCAATTGTTGATGTTGATGGTCAAGTTGTGGGGGTTGTCGGTTCATTTTTGGGTAAGCGTGATTTAATGTGTCTTGCTTTAAAAAAATATAGTGCAAAAGAAAATGATAAATGGCTCGTTATTATTAGAAAATAGGTTGTTAGTTGCTCTTTTTCTTGGTATATTAAAGATATAAATTGTTACATGGAGAATTTTAATGGCAGAAAATCCCAAAAAAAATGGAATACCCAAGCCCGATTTAGGTCCTAAAAAACGTTTTAGTCCTCTTTTTCTTATATTGATGGTTGTATTAACGGGTTTGCTTGCCTTTCAATGGTTTGGTGGAAAAGTCGCTAACGAAATAATCGAAAGCCCATCGGTTCTACTGACAGACTTAGAAAATAAGGAAGCATACGAAGTCAATGTTATTGTAGGGGCAGAAATGTCTACTATTACATGGAAGACTGGAAAAACAAAAGAAGAAAAGATTAAGGCAACTCAAATCCCCTCAGCCACTATTTCTGAATATTTTACTAAGGAAGAAATAAACAATCTGGGGGATAACTTTAGTTATAAAAATGAACCAGCTTCATCTGGAGAAATGCTCAATGTTATTTTTACTATTCTTATGTTTGGAGGAACCATCTTTATCATTGTACTCTTTTTAAGAGGAATGAAAAATAATGGTGCTGGACAAGCAATGAATTTTGGTAAGAGCCGTGCTAAAAAATTTTCCGATGGCGAAGTAACCGTTAAGTTTGAAGATGTTGCTGGACAGGAAGAGGCAAAACAAGAATTAGCAGAGGTGGTCGACTTCTTAAAAAATCCAGACCGATATCACGAGATTGGTGCAAAAATCCCAAGGGGAGTTTTATTGGTGGGTATGCCTGGTACAGGTAAAACCTTATTAGCACGAGCTGTTGCAGGCGAGGCAGAAGTCTCTTTCTTTCATATGTCTGGTTCCGATTTTGTCGAAATGTTTGTTGGGGTGGGGGCTTCTCGGGTTCGAGATTTATTTGAACAAGGTAGAAAGTCTTCCCCATGTATTATTTTTATCGATGAGCTAGATGCAGTTGGTCGAACCCGTGGTGCTGGTTATGGTGGTGGGCACGATGAACGAGAGCAAACTCTCAATCAAATGCTAGTCGAAATGGATGGTTTTTCACCTGCGGATAATGTCATTATTTTGGCAGCAACCAATCGACCCGATGTTTTAGACCCAGCTCTTTTGCGACCAGGCCGATTTGACCGACAAGTGGTTGTTGACATGCCCGATGTCAAAGAGAGAGAAGCAATCTTAGGGGTACATATTAAGAAAATCAAAGTTTCAAAAGAGGTCGATTTAGAAAGAATTGCCAAGGCAACACCTGGTAGCTCGGGTGCGGAACTTGCTAATTTGGTGAATGAGGCGGCTCTTTTTGCGGCGCGAAGAAAAGTAAAAAAAGTAACAATGAGTGATTTTGAAGAGGCTCGAGATAAAATGATCATGGGTGTTGCAAGAAATTCACGAATGGTAAATGAAGATGAGAAATTGGCAACAGCTTACCACGAAGCGGGTCATGCATTACTGCATTATTATTTAAAAAATGTAGACCCTCTACATAAAGTGACGGTTATACCTCGGGGTCGAGCTGCTGGAGTTACTTTTTCTTTGCCAGAAAAGGAAATTCATTTTCAAAATAAAAGCCAGCTTATGGATCGTATTAAACTTTGCATGGGCGGTTATGTGGCAGAGCAACTTATCTATGGTGAAACGACGACTGGAACATCTAACGATATTAAACAGGCAACCGACATTGCGCGAAAGATGGTTCGTCAATTTGGCATGAGCGATTTAGGTTTCCTTGCTTTTGGAAATGATGACGAACCCATCTTTTTAGGAAAAGAATTTGGTCATACAAAAGAATATTCAGAAGAGACTTCAAAACGTATCGACGAAGAAGTCAAAAAAATTATTGACATCTGTATGGAAGATACTGTCAAATTGCTAAAAAAACATAAAAAAGAGATGGATCTCTTGGCCAAGGAGCTTATACTAAAAGAAACATTAGACGATAACGAAGTTCGAGTTTTGCTTGGTATGCCTATTTTGGAAAAAGCTAATGCCATTATAGATAAAAATACAAAAGCGCTACCTCCTACTACCGAAGAGGTGGCTAAAGCATATGGACTCGAGGCACCCGCTCAGGCTAACGAAAATAGAGACGAAAAAAAGAGCAAATCAACTGACGAATCAGCAGATGAAACAGCTAATGGATCAAATGACGAATCTACTCAATCGCTTGCCGACTCTCCATCAAATTCAGAGAAGGAAAACCAATAAACTCTATGAAAACCGATCACATTCGAAATTTTTGCATTATTGCTCACATAGACCATGGAAAATCGACCCTCGCGGACCGTTTTCTCGAAGTCTCGAACCTTATTAACGAACGAAATTCTCAAGCTCAAATGTTAGACAATATGGACATCGAACGCGAGCGAGGTATTACCATTAAAAGCCAAGCGGTTTCCATAGAGTATCGCGCTAAAAACGGTGAACTTTACGAGATTAACCTCGTAGACACCCCAGGTCACGTCGACTTTAGTTACGAGGTATCGCGAGCCATCTCATCTTGTGAGGGTGCGTTGCTTTTAATCGACGCATCGCAAGGAGTCGAGGCACAAACTCTAGCCAATTTATACCTAGCAATGGAACACGATTTAACCATCATCCCTGTCATCAATAAAATGGACCTCCCGAGTGCCGACATGCCTATGGTGCTTGCACAAATCGATAAAGAACTTGGTTTAGATAGTGATGATGCTGTCCCTGTTTCTGCGAAAACAGGACTCAATGTAGACTTGCTACTAGAAGCAATTGTCCAAAAGATCCCAGCACCTCAAGGGAAGGCGGACAACCCCCTGCAAGCCCTAATTTTTGACTCCCATTACGACCCTTATCGGGGTGTTGTTGTTCACTTTAGAATTTTTGAGGGTTCCTTAAAAGAGGGAATGACAATTCGATTTATGAATAATAATTCCGAATACAAGGTAGAAGAGGTGGGACGGTTCTTGCTTGGCCTAAGCAAGACAGGCGAGCTTCATGCAGGGGATGTTGGCTACATGATTGCAGGGATTAAGACAATTTCTGACATTCGAGTAGGGGATACCATTACCAATGTATCTAAACCTTGCCAAACACCTTTATCTGGATTTAAAGATGTAAAACCTGTGGTTTTCTCCTCTATTTATCCAATCGATTCTCAAGATTACAAAGAACTCTTTAATGCGATTGAACGACTTAAGCTCAATGACGCGAGCCTTGTCTATGAAAAAGACTCTTCTGCGGCGCTAGGTTTTGGTTTTCGCTGTGGGTTTTTAGGGCTCCTTCACTTAGAGGTTATTCAAGAACGAATAGAGCGTGAATTTGGTTTAAATATCGTTCTTACTAGTCCTTCGGTAGAATATCGAATCACCACAAAAGATGGTAAAACGACGATTATCGACAATCCCGCAAAATATCCAGATCCAATGCACGTATTAACGAGTGAAGAACCTTACATTCGGGCAAACATCATTACACCGACCGACTTCGTCGGTAACATCATTACACTCTGTTTAGAAAAGCGTGGTTACCAGGTCAATATGCATTATCTCGACCAAAAACGTGTCGAGCTCGTCTACGAATTGCCCCTCGCAGAAGTCCTTTTCGAATTTTATGACCGCCTTAAATCCATCAGCCGCGGTTATGCCTCCTTCGACTACGAACTCATTGGCTACCGAGAGACCGACCTTGTCAAGTTAGACATCTTGTTAAACGCCGCGCCTGTAGATGCCTTATCTCAGCTTGTTTTTAGAAACAATGCCGCTGCTCGGGCAAGACAAATTTGTAAACGTTTACGAAACGAAATTCCAAAGCATCAATTTAAAATTCCTATCCAAGGGGCGGTTGGAGCCAACATTGTTGCCCGTGAAACCATCTCGGCATTACGAAAAGACGTTACCGCCAAATGTTATGGTGGGGACATCTCTCGGAAGAAAAAACTTCTAGAGAAACAAAAAGAGGGTAAAAAAAGAATGAAGATGGTCGGCAATGTCGAACTTCCTCAAAATGCCTTTTTATCGGTTCTTAAAAGCGACAACGATTGATTCGCTTGTTCTAAGAGGCGGCTGCCATTTAGCTTGATTTTCCCAGCTAAAAGGTTGTCGCCTTTTTCTTTGCTCCCCATGATAAAAGTTTCGGTTAGATAGGCTAGCGGAGCACCTGGCGCGGTCCATTGAGTCATTCCCGTTGTGCAGCTTAACATTTTTTGCAAAAGATCTATTTCGTTTTGTAAAAATTCACATGCTTTTTCTGTTGATGGGGCTTCATTGCTTTGTAGAGAAAAGGTTAGGGGCAGTTTGTTTGCTTTATTGGCGGTTTCGATGGTGGTTAACTGTGGCGATTGGGTAAAAGCCGAAGGGCCTCCCACATTGATATTAGAAAGTTTAGTTAGTTGGATTGCCGTCTCTTTGTATTGATCTAGTACCTTATCCGACTTCGATAAAATATTAGCATTGTAGCCATTTTCGATCGGGGAGAGCTTTGATTGTCTTTTGAGTTTTAAAAGATGATAACTACTTCCTCGCGTGTGGCTTTTCCCATTGGCAAATTCGAAATCGAGCCCCGCTGTGATTATTTCTTCCTGCTGATATTTAGAGGCAAGTGATAATCCGATATGTAAGGCGACTATTCCAACAGAACCAAGCTCTAAAATTGGCTTAACATTGGTAAAATAGCTATAAAACCGGGAAAGAAATTTTTCGCTAGAGAAAGTGGAAGAAATCCATACTTTGTTGTTAAAGAGACGAGCCACTTTAGGGTCGGTAACAATGTCGCAAACAAGGGTTATCTCTTTAGAAATCTGTTTAACCGTCGTTAGACTTTTAAAATTATGGTGCTGTGCCTCTAGGACAACCAATAAATCGGGGGTAATATTAGCATGGAGAAGCGCTGGTAAGGCGGTGTCGGCCACTATGATAAAATAAAAATTTCGATTTTTATTTAACTGAGGGATCATTTGTTCTAATGATTCTCCAGCGCCAATAACTACGATCTTTTTCCCAATTATTTTATTTGATAAACTTAAAGGGCATTTATTTTTTACTATGATAGACGCAATATTTGCAAAGATATTTTGATACCACCGTAATGCAAGAAAAGATTTAGTAGAACGATTTTTCCAATATTCGGATATCAGTAGGGTTGATTGAGTTAAAAGAGATTGAAATTCTTCTAAGTAAAAATTATTTCCTGCACTTAAAGTTATGGGAGTGATCGCTCTAAAAGAAAAGCGTTGGATAAGTTCTTTAATATCGGACAAAGGATTGCTCTGTGTCGAATAGGAAATTTTGTTAGCCATTTCATCTGGAAGTTTTAGTTTATTTAATGAATCATTTGTGATAGAGACTAATGCCTCGATGGGTTCCCATAAAAAAAGGTGGCTTTGAGAATCTATTTGAGCTAAGATTTCGCTCACTCCGTAACAAAGCAGAGGGGAGGGAATAATATAAAGGGTATTTGGCGTATATTGTGTCGTTTGAGCTATTCTAAGAGCACTTTTCTCGGGTGCAAATTTAGAGTAAATATATTTTCCGCGAAATAAAATAGAAACTCCCCTCTCTGTTTCTACAGGAAGGGGAGTGGTATTTAACGCATTGGAATCTGAATTTGAATCCATTGTTTGATTAGTTTGTAAACTGTATTGGGTAAATGGGCGCTCTTGATTCGTCTAATACATATTGAGATAAAAGAGTAGAAGCCATTTGATCTGCGGTTCCGTTTGCTGTTTTTTCGGAATCGGTAATTTTTGTATCTAGCTTAACAACATAAGTGATTAACCCGTCTGTAAGAGGGCTTAAAAGATCGCCAGGATTCGAGGAAAAAACTTCTGTTAAGAAAGTTTCATTTTGAGCAAAATTAAGAGGATTGATAGATGGGAGTAAATTTCCATTGTTGTAGTTTAGAGGAAATTCTTCCATTTTTTCGATGGTTGCATTGTTTAACTCTGCAATTGCTTCGAATGTTGATGTTTTTGCTGCTTCTGTTAAAGTATTTGCTGTTTCTGTGATAAAATCGGCAACAATATTTCCTTCTTCATTTTTAATAACAGCAATAATCTCTTCTTTTTGTGCTTCTGCAAGTTGTGCAGGGTCGGCAACGATAGCCCCTTTATTTGCTTTAAACAAGTAGAAAAAACCACCAAAAGAGATAATATCTGATATTTCATTTTCTTGTAGGGCAGCAAGGGTTTCGATAATTGCCTCTTTTTCGATTACAAGTTTTGCTTGGATATCGGTGCTAAAGCCAGATAAAACCCCTTGTGCTTCTAGGAGAGTAGAAACGGTGTTGGTTTTAGCCCGTTCAGCAAAAAGAAGATGGTCTTCGCTAACTTCTGTTAGAATCGTTTCGATTGTTTCTTTGCTTCCACTTTGAATAACGGTTAGGTCTAGTTGAGTGAAATCGGAAAGATTGTTTGCAACATAATCTTCGATTAAGAGGGAGTCAATCATTGCCTCGGTTACTTCGAAGTAAGAGGTTGTTGCAGTTGTTTTTGCAAGAGTGTCGTAGAATTCTGCTTCTTTTTCTGAAGCGGTAGATAAGAAATCCATGTCAGTTTGAAAGTCAGTTACCGAACCTCGGATTGCAAGGTTTGATCTTACTCCTTGTACTAATAATGGATTAGTTTCTTTTGCCGTTTGATACGCTGAAGCACTAAAGTTTGCGGAGCTAATGGGTTGTGTATAATCGATTAAAAAGAGTGCAGAAAGACCAAAATCGCCACATTGATCACGCAATATTTGATTAACTTTGTTGTTAGAAATTTTTATTCCTTTATCTTGTAATAATTTGTAAATACCATAAGAAAAGATTGTTTCGTTAGCGATATTTTGCTGATAATAATTCATGTACATAGAGGCTTGTTCGCCATATTGTTGTTGCATAGAATAATATGTGTAGTTCATGTTAGATGAATAAAGCGAATAAGGACCTGCCGATACGGTTATTCCGTCGTATTTTCCTAAAATTTCTTTTTCTGCCTTTGGAGTTAACATTCCGTCGAAGACAGGAAAAACAACAAATGCTATGACTATAATGACGAGTGTCACAATTGTAGCCCAATAAAGCACTGGAGATTTTTCTTTTCGTTGAGTTGTAGCGTTTGCTTCTTTGTTTTGTTTCATATATACCTTCTCTATAAATAGTAGATATTTAACTTTATCATGAAGATTATTAATTGTCAATTGAAAAGTGTATTGACACTTTTATTTATATTTGGTAAAAATAGATAAGAAATGCGGGTATGGTGAAGTTGGTTATCGCGCCGCCCTGTCACGGCGGAGGCCACGGGTTCGAGCCCCGTTACTCGCGTTAAACTCTCTTGAAGAAATTCAAGAGAGTTTTTTTATTTTATACCTTTAAATAATCAAGAATCAGTCGATATAATAATATGAAAAGCAAAACTATCGGATTTTTATTTTTATTATTTTCGTTTCTTTTTCCTGCCTATCTTCTAGCAAACCCTAAATTTCATGAGGTTATTAAAGGGGATACTCTTTATAGTCTCTCACGCAAATACAAAATTTCAGTCGATGAATTGACTCGTCTCAATAAAATCGAAAATAACAACATCAAAATCGGTCAGCGTCTACTCATTGGAGCTCCCACAACCGTTACTCCTTCAACATCAACCCCTCAAACTCAAAAAACTGCCGACGGACCTAAAGAAAACGGTTGGGTTCGCTATGAAATCACCAAAGGGGATACTTTATACAGCCTCGCACGCAAATACGAGGTAACAGTCGATAAACTCATGAAGGAAAACAACCTAAGCGAAGCCGGTGTTATTAAGATGGGACAAATTTTATATGTTCCTTCTCCAACACTCGCTCTCTTAGACGACAGCCCGACTAAACCATCAACAAAACCATCAACACCATCAACAAAACCCGATAAAATCACCTGGATCGACCCTAAAATCGATGTAAAGGGCGAGACACTAAAGGCAAATAGCTTACTTTGGCCCGCAAAAGGAAAACTCCTAAGGCGAGAGGGGAAGGTCGAAGGGGTGCTTATCGAAAGCGAACTTGGCTCTCCTGTCGTTTCCATCTGCTCTGGCACCGTCGTTTGGGCAAATTCTTTCCGAGGATACCAAAAAATGGTTGTAGTCCAAGCCCCTTCTGGTTATAATTATACCTATTGTGGAAACGAATCATTGCTTGTGAAAGTTGGGGATAAGGTTTCCGTCGGCACGCAAATTGGAACGGTTGGCTATGCCTCCTTCGATGATGCGACACCTAATTTGCTTTTAATCACCTATAAAGGGGAAAAGTGGATTGATCCGATGCTAGCCCCCCGCAAGTAAGCCTCGTTTTAAGGGGAGAAAATGGCTAGGGCCTCACGGCAAATAAAATCTCATGCAATTATCTTACAGACGGTGCGTTTTATGGAAATGCACAAAAATTTGACTCTTTTTCTTCCAGAAATGGGTATCGTTAAGGCGATTGCCCATGGGGCACTTAAACCTAAAAGCCGTTATGGGGGGCGATGCGAACTTTTTTCGTTGGTTTTAGTCGATTTATATTTTTCTCCTGTTAAAAATCAATATTCGGTTCGTGAAATTGAGGTGGTCGAATATTTTACTGGGATACGGGAGGTTTCAAACCGTTATTTGCTTGCAGGCTGTTGGGCCGACCTAATGGTACAGACAGAGGCGCTCAATGAACCGGCTAAAATGTTTAAGTTGATGCTTCAGGCGCTTCGCTTTTTAAATGAGGTGAATGTTGATGGCGAGATTTGGCTTCATTTACAGTTTTTGCTTAGATCGTTAGCCTTTGGAGGTCTTTTCCCAGAGCTCGAGTATTGCACCCTATGCGAAGAGGAGATTGGCGAGGAAGATCGATTTTTTAGTTTGGCAGGAGGGGAGGTTTTTTGTCGCAGTTGTGTAAAAGAAAAATTATTCATATTGACCGCGAGGGAATCTCGCTATATGATAAAAACAATGAAAATGAATTTATACGATAGTCTCTCTTACAATGAGGTTGTTGGGCGCCCAATGGAACTGACTGTGGCAATAATGGATTTAATCCGCCACCAGTTGGGAATTCGCCTTCGTTCGTTTGATATAATACTAGGAGCCTTTAAATGAAATGGATCAAAAAAGAAAAAAGTACAGATATCGTTAAAAAACTGATTAAAGATTATCAATTAAAACCGCTAGTGGCCTCTATTTTAGAAAGAAGAGGTTTCACGGAAAAAGAAGATTTACTTTATTTTATAGAAAAAAATGAACGCTATCTCCATAGCCCCTTTTTGTTTGTCGAGATGGAAGAGGCTGTCGATCGAATTATGATTGCCGTCGAGGGCGGTGAAAAAATTAAGATTTTCGGGGACCGCGATGTCGATGGGATAACCTCGACGGTTATTTTGTATTCTGCGATAAAAGAATTAGGTGGAGATGTCTCCTGGTCGGTCCCCTTAGGTGACGAGGATTATGGACTTACAAAGGCAAAGGTGCAAGAGTTTGCCGATTCCGAGGGGAGTTTAATTTTAACGGTAGACTGTGGGATTTCTGATATTAGTGAAATTGCCTTTGCCGGCTCTTTAGGAATCGATGTCATTGTTACCGATCACCATAATCCGCCACAAGAAATTCCTAATGCCATAGCATTACTCAATCCGAAATTAGACGATTCTGGCTATCCATACGAACATTTAGCCGGTTGTGCGGTTGCCTTTAAACTAGCATTAGCGCTCGCCCTTTCAAAAGCTCCATTTTATGGAAAGCGGTATACAGTTCTTAATATTGAAAAGATTGATGGCGGTTATAAATTTGATGCTATTTTGGTTAAGAATTTGGTTATAGAAGAAGAGATATCCGAAGTGGTTGTTCCTGGGGTCTTTAATATAGAAAATTCGCGGCTTAAACGCTTTTTAGTGGGGGGCTATTTACTTGTTTTTGGTAAAGAGATGCACTTGCGTTATTTACGCGAATGTTTTGGAGAAAGGGCGCAAATTGCATTAGAAGATCTTGAAACGAAGTTATTTTCTGCCTTTCCAAAACTGCAAGGAAAATCTTTATTGCAATTAAAAG
>CAYJGX010000022.1:9868-16424 GCA_964369795.1 uncultured Spirochaetaceae bacterium | reverse complement strand
TAGGCCGTTACTCGGATGAAGAGGTTACAGAAATAAAGGCCCTATTTAATTTGTGGACAACTTGCGAGTTACGCAATTTTCCTGCCTACTCTAAGACGATCGATCAATATATTGAACTTGTTACTATTGGTTCTCTTGCCGATTTAATGCCTCTTGTAAATGAAAATAGATTGATGGTTTCTTTAGGATTAGAAAAAATCAATAATAAAGAGAAACAGGGCGAGGCTTTTCGTATGCCCTCTATTTTTACTCCTTTTATGTACTTAGTGCAAGAGCAAAAAATGCTAGACAAACCTATTTCGGTCATGGATCTCGTTTATCAGATTACCCCTGTTATTAATGCAACTGGGCGATTAGGGGTGCCAGATAAGGCGGTTCAATTCTTTTTAGAAACAGATTCACCCGATCTTGCTAGCCGAGCAAGGGAAATTCTTGCTATTAACGAAGAGCGAAAAAAAATTGTCTCTAAGCTATGGGATAAATATTTATCAGTGGCAAAAAAAAGTTACGACGAGTTAAAAGGGCGTTTTGTCATTCTTGCGGGAAAAGATTTGCACCGCGGAGTCACGGGCTTGCTTGCCTCTCGGTTAAGTGAATATTTCCAGGCTCCTGCAATGGTCGTGAGTTTTCAGGAGAGTAGGGCAACCGGCTCGGTTCGTAGTTATGGCGGACTAAACGTTAAAAATATGCTAGAAGAATTTCGCTCTTCTTTTAATGATTTTGGTGGCCACGATTTTGCAGCGGGTTTTAGTATCCAATTAGAGGCGTGGTCGGGATTCCATAGTGCTTTTGTCAATCGCATTAAATCTTTCGAAATTCAAACCGAAGAGACTTCGGTCATTATTGATGCAGAGCTCCCGCATGAATATGTCACCCCCGAAGTAGCAAGCGAAATTCTTAAACTCGAACCCTTTGGCGAAGGCTTCCCCCCTTTAAAATTTGTGGTGCAAAAAGTTAAAATCGATATTATCCAAATAATTGGCAAAAATGGGGACCATTTGCGAATGACGCTTGCTATTGGCGAGCATAAATGGGTTGCCCTTTTCTGGAATACCGCTAGCCGAGTTGGAATCGATTTTAAAGAAGGCGATTTCATCGATATTTTGTTTCACTTTAAACAAAACTATTTTAAAGGCCAATCCTCCATGCAAATGGTACTAGAAGATATCAAACAAGCAAGCGATGCTGGTCCTTACTCCGAAGAGGCTAAATTTTAATAGATAGTTATTTCTCTCCTTGAGAAAGTTGACACCGAAATATTTATCATATAGTATATAACTCAAATAGATGGGTATATGCTTATAATGCAAAACCTGTAGAGCAGACCGCAGGCGGTTATTCTGCAAAAAGATACTCGACATATGATATTTGGGATATTCATGTTAAATAAGGAGAGATATATGAAAAAAATTTTAATTGTTTTAGCAGTTATGCTTTTGGTATCGTGTGACGAATTGAGCAATCAACTAGCGCCAGACTTGTACCAAAAATTTGAATCGACAGTAGTCAATAACTCAACACAAGAGATAAAATATAAATACGAGGTTTCTGAGTATAAATCAAAGGGAGAAGAGGGAATGACTAAAAGTGGAATCCTTAAACCCAAAGATCAAATAGAAATTACCGATATTGCTTATCGGAGAATGGTTCATGAAAGGCAGGCTCTTCTTCATTTATATGTGCCAGCCACTGGCAAAATATATACCCTTCTGCTTGCAACTGATAGCACCCTTTTCCCAAAGCCTAATCAGATGGAATTGTCAGACCCCCTCTTAGAGTATTCCGAAGACGATAATGGTATTCCAAATAATAACTATGGTATTCCGTCGATATTTCACCAACCTGGGAAATATCAAATTTGGGGTAGTCTCAAGGATTCAACTTATTTTGATTAGGAGATTTTTATGAAAAAAATAATCATTTTGTTTTTTTGCCAATTTTTATTTGCCTCTTGCATGGTTGGTTTTGTCTTTCCAGATCTCACCTATCAATACAAGGCGAAATTGACAAATAATTCATCGAGTCCAATAAAATATGAATATGACATTGCCTCAAAGTCCGACTACACCAAGTCAGCGGGAAGCCAAGAAGGAGAACTTGCTCAATCTCAATCTATAGAAATTTCTGATGTTGTCTATTCCAAACAACCAGGCATGAGAATTGCTAATTTCATTCTCTCAAGGGATGGCAAAAAATATGGCCTTACCTTGTATTTATATTTTGATGGCTCTTCAAGCAAACCAGTCTTGACATCTGAAATGTTTTCAGAAGCAGATAATGGAGGTTATCTTATGGGGGGTGCTGGAATTGAACTTAAGAGGCTATGATTTTGGGATATTGATATAAAATAGGTGTAGGAGTTTTTACTCTACTTGACTTTTTTTGCTATTTTTGGTTAAATGTTATATCATTTGGCCAAAAGGGCAAGGGGGTGATTTTTATCGCTTTCGTACGAGTTAACGAAGATGAATCTTTGGAAAAAGCATTAAAACGTTTTAAACGTATGGTAGAAAAAGAAGGTATTATCCGAGAATACAAAAAAAGAGAATATTTTGAAAAACCATCTACCATTAAGGCTAGAAAAATTAAATCTTTAAAAAGAAAACATGCAAAAAAATTGCGTAAACTACAATCGGTAAGAAATTACTAAGATTGAATGGGTTGTCTAAGAAATTGTAAAATTTTATAGACAACCTTTTTTTATTCTAAAGCCTTGAATTTACTGTTTTATTTTTTTTGATACTATGTTATACTAAATTAGAAAAATTTATTTAGGAAAAAATATGAATTTAACGACATCTTTTATGGGCATAGAATTGAAAAATCCTCTTATTGTAGCAAGTTCCCCGTTGTCTTCTACGACAGATAAAATAAAAAGATGTGAGGATGCAGGTGCAGCAGCTGTTGTTATAAAATCCCTCTTCGAGGAACAAATTAATAACGAACGGCAAACAATGTTGTCTAACATGGATTTTGGAGTTCATGCCGATGCCTATGCCTACCTAAATCAAGCGAGTACCGAATTTTGTATCGATGAATATGTGTCTATTGTAGAGAAAGCACTTAAATCGGTCTCTATTCCTGTTATCCCTAGTATTAACTGTATTTCATCTGGGAAATGGCTTGACTATGCAAAACGATTTGAAGATATAGGATGCCAGGCGTTAGAAGTCAATCTTTTTTTCTTGCCGGCTAATATTAAGCAGACAAGTGCAGAAATAGAAAAAAATTATCTAGAAATTGCAAAAGAACTAAAAAAACGACTCTCTATCCCCGTCTCTTTAAAGTTAGGAGTGCATTTTACCGCTTTAGGAAAGATGTTATACGACCTTAGTGATCTTATTGGAATAGATTCGTTTGTTTTGTTTAACAGATTTTATCGTCATAATATCGATATCGATAAAATAAAATTAGTCGATGGCAGTATTTTAAGCCATCAAAATGAGATGGAGCAGTCGTTACAGTGGATTTCATTGCTGTCGGGTGCTGTCAAGGCAGATTTTGTCGGAGCGACGGGGATTCATACGAGCGAGTCGGTTATCAAGCAACTTCTTGTGGGGGCTAAGGCCGTTCAATTGTGTTCCACTTTAATTGAAAATGGACTTCCCCAAATCTCTAAAATATTAACAGAAATCGGAACATGGATGGACCAACATCAATATAAAACAATATCCGACTTCAGTGGAATATTATCACAAAATAAAAGTGCAAATCCAGCAGAATACGAGCGAGTGCAGTATGTAAAATCGCTTATCAATATAAAATAAAGGAGCTTTCATGGACTACAGCGAATTTGATGACATCCGAGGGTATGATGATAAAGATGTTGACGCAATTTTAAACCAATATTTTACTAAATCCGAAATTCGGAATTTGGTAAATCTCATTTTTAGAAATAAGAATATCTTTTTTCGCTTTTTCTTTTATAAAAAAATTAAAAAATGGTTTCGCGTTGCCTTAAAAGATGTAAAAACGGTAGAAGATTTTCAAAAAAAGGTTACAAAAGGCACGGTGGAAACGATATTAAAGCGTGGTAGTGCTGGGTTTACCTACGATGGTATCGATAAAATAGAAAAAGGGGTTGGTTATTTTTTTGTTAGCAACCATAGAGATATCATTTTAGACGCAGCGCTTTTTTGTTATATCCTTTTCAAAAGCGATTTACCTACTTGTTATAACGCCTTTGGGGACAACCTTATTGTCAATCCAATGGTAGAAGCTATTTTGCGCATTAACAAATGTTTTATTGTTCGCAGAAATTTGCCCATGAGAGAACAGTTTACCTCCTCAAAACATTTGTCAAAATATATCAATGCATTACTAGATAATAATGAATCGGTTTGGATTGCTCAACGAGATGGAAGGTCTAAAGATGGATCGGATATCACAAAACCAACCATTCTTAAAATGCTCAATTTTGCACGACGCGATAAATCAGTTTCCTTTAAAACAATGATGGATCAATATAAAATTGTCCCAATTGCAATTTCCTACGAATTTGATCCCTGTGATCAAATGAAAGCAAAAGAATTGTGTGCGACCGAGCTAACGGGTAGTTATGTTAAAAAACCCTACGAAGATTTAAAAAGCATGCTTTCTGGAATTAATGGTAAAAAGGGCAGAATCCATATGGCTATTGGTTCTGTGGTAACGACCGAAGAGGGACAAAATGAAACCGACATTGCCTTAGCAATCGATAAAGAAATTCATAAAATCTATAAACTTTGGCCAATACATTATGCGGCTTGGGATTGTTACAATCAATCTAAGCGCTTTAAGGAATTCTATAGCGATGAAACAATCTCACAACTAGAAAAAAGAATGGAAGGTCTTTCGGAGGAAGAAAAACCCTTCCTTCTTTTACAATATGCCAATCCTGTTCAAAATAAGATAGACGAAGGGGTCATTCAATGAAATTAAAGGTTCTACTTGCCCTTTCTTTCATGATTTTTCTTTTTGCTTGCGAAACAACACCACCCGAAATTCTATCTGTCCAGTGGCAAATCAATTTAATAGAAAAAATCGATACTCGTGTTATCGAAGAAAATCTAACTGTTTTTGTCTCTATTGCCGACGAAGACGGAGTTGAAGATATCGAGACACTGCATATTTTGCACGATGAAACTGAACAGTTTTGGTCCTTTGATGCATCAACATGGACGGTGCAAACAATGGATGAAGAACATTGGATTGGGAATGCAAACATTGTAATGCCAGATCGTTCTCCAATCCCACGGGGAAAATATCGCCTACTCATCTACGATAGTGCTGGCGAGCGTTCCGAAGAGATCATCAATTTAAATACAGTTGTTATCGACCCTAAAAAAATAAAGTTTCCGACTATCTCTGCTAAAAATGGAATTGTTACGACAGAAACAACTTATAATAATACAAATTTAGTTTTGTTTGACCGAAATTCTCGATTTGTCGAATCCTTTTTACTCGAGTACGATAATATCCTAATCGAGCGGATTCCAAGGTATCGGGAGCTGACTATGTTGCGCGGAATGCAAGCTTATTTGTATGTTTGGTTAGAAGAAGAAGGATATGGGATAATGACAGGTCCAAAGCGAGGTTTATATGATGATGCAATGGCGCAAGAAGAGTAGTTTCATTGTTTTTCTTATTTTATTGATGGTTTCAACTTCGTTTCTTTATTCTGAAGATTTTTCAGCGGGGATGCGACTGTTGTCCGAAAATAGATCCTCGGAAGCGGTCGATTATTTTCGTACTGCAATCGATGATTTTCCAAAAGAAAAAAATGCCTATATTTATTTAGCTATTGCATTTGAACAACAAAATGATTACATCGAAGCAATTGGAGTCTTGAATTTGGGGCTCGTTCGCTTGGGGCAAGATTCGGACTTCTATTACAACCTAGGGAATTGCTATTTTGCCCTTGGAAACTGGGCGCAAGCTATTTCACATTACGACTTTGCAATCAATCGCAATTCGGACTATTCAAATGCCTACTTGAATCGGGGGAATTCGAATGTCAAGTTGTATCATTACAGTGCGGCAATCAATGACTATACAATCTTTCTTGAACTAGCGCCAAATGATCCACAAAGAGAAGAGGTTATCCGTATGATTGAATTGCTTCGAAAACGACCCGATGGATCACCTTGGGGACAAGGAGGATCTGGTACTGGTGGCGGCGGCTCTGGAAGTGGAGGTTCAGGCGGTTCCGGTGGCGGTTCAGGATCTGGGGCAGGTGGTTCTGGCGGTGGTGCTGGAAGTGGTCTTAATTTAGATGATCTTTTAAACAGTATTGCAGATATAAATAAAGAAACAGATAGTTTGAATATCAATCCAGATGGTTCGGTAGAAGATAATTATGATGTCGAATTTGACATCGAGTAGAGGGTTATTATGAGTATAATAGAAAAATTAAAGGAACTTTTAAGTTGGATCAAAGAGAACAAAGGTAAAGCATCTTTCTACGGGATGACAGTTCTTGTATTAGTCTCTATGCAAGTTTGTACAGCGGTGGATAGAAAAAAATCGTTTGAGTTACCCGCACATTTGCAAGATGAACTTTTATTCGAATTGTTAT
>CAYJGX010000022.1:0-9768 GCA_964369795.1 uncultured Spirochaetaceae bacterium | reverse complement strand
AAGAAGAGGCTAAGAAAGCCGAAGAGGCTCGCCTAGCACAAGAGAAACGAGAACAAGAAGAGGCGAAGAAAGCCGAAGAGGCTCGTCTAGCGAAAGAAAAGCGAGAACAAGAAGAGGCAGAGAAGGCTCGCATGGCCGAAGAAGAACGCCGACGAGAAGCAGCAGAAGCAGCAGATGCTGCAAGACAGGCCGAAATTGATCGTCGTCAAAGAGAAGAAGATGAACGCCTTGAACGACTAAAAACAATGCCATTAGATGATTTAAACGAACTCATCGAAGAGGCAATTGCAAATAAAAATTTACCTCTTGCAAAAGAATATCTTGATATAGCATTAGAGCGAAATCCCACTTATTGGCGGACAAATAAAAATGTCGCAGAGATGAAAACCATCGAGAATGATTTAGAAGGAGCCGCAGATGCTTATGCAATTGCAGTGGAAGACAACCCAAATTCGGCTAGTCTTTGGTACGAATATGGAAAGGTTTTGTATCGGTTAAAACGATATGAAGAGGCGGCACTCTCTTTTGATAGTTCATCAAAAATTAATCCAACCTTTAGGCCTGCGGTATTTAATGCGGGTTTATCCTATCAAAAAATTGGTGAGGTTCCAAAGGCAAAAGTACGCTTTGAAGGTGTTATTGCAATCGATCCAAAACACTCGCCCTCTTTGTTTCGACTAGGGGAATTAAGTTTGGAAGAGGGTAAAAATACTGAAGCGATTTCTTTTTTAACACGAGCCATCACAATGGACCCCAAACAATCTGCCTATTATGGAACTCTAGGACTTGCCTACTTTCAAGAAAAAGATTTTCCAAATGCCGAAAAGGCATTTGCCATCAGCCTAAAACTCGATCCAAAGAATCCTGTATCTAATTATAATCTTGCCAATGTCCTAATGGAACAAGGTAAAATGCAAGAGGCCTATGGCTATGCCGTGTTGGCTGCGCAATCAACGGAAAGCGCCGACTACACCTATCGGGCTGGAATTACTGCACAAAATATTGGTAAGACCGATGAGGCAATTGAATATCTGGAGAAGGCTCAGTCGCTTGGACTTAAACAGGCCGATTTATTTATCAATCTTGGTGCTTTATATAATGCGAAAAAAGAATACCCTAAGGCAATCGAAGTTTTAGAGACGGCAAATGAGCTTTCGCCTAATACAAAAGAAGTCTCCTTAAACCTGGGTAATGCCTATTTTCACACGGAAAACTTCGATGAAGCTCGCAAGCATTATCAACATTTCTTAAACCAAGAACCAAATAACGCCGAAGTGCATTACTTGTTAGGCGTTTCCTTAATGAAAACAAAGTTTGTAGCTGGAGCGATAGACCAAATGCAAAAGGTTATAGAATTAGATGCGAATGCCTACGATGCCTATTATCAGTTGGGAATGTTGTACATCGCTGCGCGTCGAAATGATGAGGCAGCCGAGGCTTTCAAAACGCTAATTAGCATTAATCCAGATTATCCAAAATACGATGAAATCGTAAAAATATTAAATGGGAATTAAAAAGTTCGGCCGACTAATTGAAAAAGTTCTTCCATAGAAAGAACGAAGTAGATGGGGCGGCCATGAGGGCAGTGTGGTTTGTCGAGTTCGAGCGTTAACTTAATGAGTTCGGTAGCATAGGAACTTGGAACAAAATCGCCCTCTTTTATTGCCTCGCGGCAAGCAAGCGTGGCAAAGAGTTTTTTCTCTAATTCAAATAAATCCTCAGGAAGATTCGGTAGCAGTTCTACAAGGGCGCTACCGAATTTTTTTACGCTTGCTGGGAGGGTGAAAATTTCCCAGCCTGAATCTTTAGAAAATTTGAGTTCTATCCCGAGGCTTTTTAAATTTTTGATTTTTGTAAAGGAAAAAAGACCCGCGTCAAATCGGACGCTCTCCTCAAGTGCAATGGGCAATAGCAACGTTTCGATTGAAGTGACATTGCAATATTGGTTAAAGAGAATTCGCTCGTGTGCCGCATGTTGATCGATCATGAAAATTTGATTTCCTTTTGTGGCTATCAAAAAAAGATTTTGGAAGGAGCCAAGGTAATTTATTTCTTCGGTTGTTGATGATGGTGATGTTGATATAGGTGTAGTGGGTGTTGTCGGCTTTTCGATTGGTAAGCTAGTGAAAGACGGAGTCGGCGAGGCTGTAAATTCATTTTTGGATTTGTTGACAAACTCGGCAAGTGGGTTTGAGTAGGCAGGTGAAGGGGGAATTTCGATGGTTTGGATGGTTTGGCTTGTCTCTGGTTTCGTAGGGGTTGATGTTGGAAAATCAAATTCTACATTTTTTGCGAGGATTTGAGTTACCGGTTGCATCGTTCGCATTTGGGGAGAGAGGAAATTTTTAATGGTTTTAACGATGATATTTCTAACAATGCTGATATCTTGAATTTTCACTTCTCGTTTTGCAGGGTGGATATTAAAATCAACGAGTGCGGGATCGATTTGAATAAAAGCAAATGTGGTTGGGTAACAACCGCCAGGTAGAATTTCGCTATAACCATATTCAATTGCCTGCTGAAGGGCAAATTCTTGAATGCGTCTGCTGTTGATAAAAATTTGGATGTTTTTTTTGTCGTGTCGATATACCGATGGGGTTGTAGTGACTAATGAAAGTGAGATTGGCGAATTTGATTCATTTTCGCTTGTGATAAATCGTAAGAATTGGGTATCTAGGCGGCTTTTATAGAGAAATTGAATTCGTTCTAAAAGGCTACTAGCGGGTAAAAAGTGCTTTAATTTTCCATCGACAAAGTATCGAAAAGTAATATGCGCAAATGCCGCCGATTTATCATAGAAAATATTAAGACAAGCTGTTGCCTCACCCTGGGCACTTTTCATAAATTTCTTTCTGCCAGGAATTGAGTAGAAGAGATCTGCCACTCTAATGGATGTTCCGTCTGGGGCAGCAAAGGCGATGGATTCTATTATTTTTCCATCTTCGCAAACAATTTTATGACCCGCAAGATTTTCTTCCTTTGAGGTGATTTGAAGCCTAGAGCAGGCGGCAATGCTAGAAAGAGCTTCGCCTCTAAATCCAAGTGTTGATAATTTATAAAGATCTTCTGCTTTAGAGATTTTGCTCGTTGCATGGGGTAAAATTGAATTTTCTAAATCGGCAGGGGACATTCCGCAACCGTTGTCAGTCACACGGATTTCCTTGAGCCCTCCCTCTAGGAGGTGAACTTCGATTTCGGTTGCTCCTGAATCTATTGCGTTGTCTAGGAGTTCTCGTAAAACGGATGCGGGTCGTTCGATGACTTCACCCGCGGCAATTTTTCTAGCAACAGAAGGGGAGAGGAGCTCTATTTTTGCCATTATTTCCACCCCGCTATTTCGTGCGGAGCACTTTGAATTCCCGATTTTGGTTGTGGTGCTGCCGTTTGGACTTCTGGTTTTTCGTTTTGTTTTATTGGGCGGCGTATTAAAAAGCCTGGTTCCATTTTTTCTGTTGTCTGTATCCAAGTCTCTTTTCCGTGGTCGGATTTAGGGATTGGGTTAAAATTACCATCGAGTAGGCGCCAATGAGACAGCTCTTTGTAGAGGATGTCAGGTGAAATCATTTCGATGGTGTCGTTTTGATTGAGTTGATTTTTTAACGAAATTTGAACTAAGTATTCGTTGTTTTCTTGTGGTCTGACTTGGATGACGTCTCCAACAAAAATGTGTTGGCGAAGATACGAAATGTCTGTCGTTTGGTGAACCGATTGATCATCAAAAAAGAATCCTGTAGTGAATTCGCGGTGGCTCACTTTAAAAATTTCTTCTCGGTATTCGGATAAATTGGGGACATCGATTCCCTTTATTGCATCTAATGCCTTTCTGTAGGCTCTAGTGATTACAGCTGCATAATAGAGGGATTTCATTCTCCCCTCTATTTTGAAGGAATCGATTCCCGCGTCGACTAAGGGTTGTAGGTGGTCGATTAAGCATAGATCGCGGCTAGAAAGAATCGTTGTCCCCGCTTCGTTTTCATAAATGGGGAAATACTCATTTGGACGAAGTTCTTCTTCTAGGACTAGTTGACCGCTATTGCAAGCGTCTTGCATGGATACGGGGGCTTTAAGATCGTATTTCCACCGGCAGGTGTGGGCACAGTCTCCTTGGTTTGCACTTCGGCCTGTCATGTAGCGACTTAGGAAACAACGACCGGAGTAGGCTAGGCACATGGCACCATGGATAAAGGTTTCGATTTCTAGTTCGGGGATTGCCTGTTTCATTTCTTTAATATCTTCTAGGCTTGCTTCCCGCCCTAAAATGACCCGCTTAAATCCCATTTGGTAGTAGAGTTTAGCTGCTTCGGTGTTGATGCAGTTGGCTTGAGTCGATAAATGGAGTTCTGCGTTAGGGAAATGTTTTTGAAAAAAAGGAATTGCACCAATATCACTAATAATAAAGGCATCGAGCGGAAATTGTTTGATTAGGTCAATTTCAGTTTCGAGCATACGCAAATTGTTATTTTTAAAATAAATATTAAAAGCACCAAAGAGTTTTTTATCTCCTTTGACTTGTAATAACTCTGCAATATCTTTTTCGGAAAAATTGTCTGCTTTGTGACGAAGAGAGAAATGATTGATTCCAATGTATGCAGCATCTGCTCCGAAACGATAGACTGTTTTAAGTTTTTCTAAATTTCCTGCGGGTGATAAAAGTTCCATATAATATTTTAGCATTAATAAAGATTTGTTACCATACTTTTTATTTTCTCAATCTAAGTGGATTAGCTATTATGCTAAAGTATTCTTTTTTTTAAATGAAAGGTTAAAATTTAATTAAAATTAGATTAAAAAGAGATTAAAAATAATGACAAAATAGTAAAAATCTATTAAAATATCTAAAATTATTGCTTTTTATGATTTGGAGGAAATTTTATGGATAACTTTAATTTATGGGATCAAGGTATCTGGCAGTTAATTTGGCAATTTGCTATTTTGTTTTCAATGATTTTATTAGGAAACACTTTAAGGCGAAAAATTTCTTTTTTTAAGCGGTCGCTTATTCCAACATCCGTATTTGCTGGATTTTTAGCGCTCGGCTTAAAATATTTATGCGAAGCATTAGACTTATCTATTGTCAACAATGTGACTATGGAAGCAATTACATACCACGCACTGGCTTTGGGTTTTATTTCATTAGGACTTAAAGTTACTCAAGGAGAGACATCTAAACAGGAAGCCTCTCAAGCATTTACCACTGGACTCATTACAGTTGGTGCCTATATTGTTCAGGGAATTATAGGGCTTGCAATTACTATTTTGCTTGCATATACTTTTCTCCCTGATTTATTTGCTGCAAGTGGCTTGTTATTACCATTGGGTTTTGGTCAAGGTTCGGGGCAAGCGCTTAATTTTGGAAAGATATATGAAAGTTTTGGATTTCAGGGAGGTCCTGCCTTTGGTCTTTCGATTGCTGCGATTGGATTTCTGTTTGCCTGTGTTGGTGGTGTCATTTATCTTAATTACTTGCTAAAAAAAGGAAAAATTACATTGCGTCAAGAAGGAGATCATGTTTTTACAACCACCGAAACAATAGATTCTCCAAATGAGATTCCTATTAGTGAATCTGTGGATCGCCTAACTATTCAATTTGCACTTATTTTTCTAGGATATGGTTTAACATACTTACTCATGTTTGGTGTTCAAGCGATTATTGACACTGGGATTTTAGGTGAATTTGGAGTTAAAACTGTTTTACCTCTCGTTTTTGGATTTAATTTCTTATTTGGGGCTATTTTCGCAGCATTAATGAAAATTGCAATTAATTATTTACATAAAAAGCGTTTTATGACTCGAACCTATCCAAACAACTTTATGTTAAATAGAATAGGTGGTTTCATGTTTGACCTAATGATTGTTGCTGGTATTTGTGCAATTAAAATTGAAGACTTAAATAAATTGTGGTTACCATTGCTTGCAATATGTATAATTGGTGGATTTATCACTTTTTTCTATGTTAAATTCCTTTGTGAAAAGCTCTTTCCTGAATTTGCTATGGAACATACTCTAATGATGTATGGAATGCTAACGGGAACGGCTAGTACGGGTATGATCTTACTTCGTGAAGTCGATCCTAATTTTCAATCCCCTTCAGCACGAATCATTGTATTGCAAGTATTACCAGCTGCAGCTCTTGGATTTCCTATGTTGCTTATTGTTGGATATGCACCAAAAGGAGAGTTAGAGTTGTTGGTTTCTATTCTAGCAATTCTAGTATTCTTTATATTTACACATTTCTTGATGTTTAGAAACTTTATTTTTAAACGAAAGAAGAGAGAAAATAAAATAAAATAATTTTGTGAAATTTTGCACAACCTATTGACATCATCTCTTTAAAACGATATTCTATTATCGATAACAAGGGAGTGATATATGGAAAAGGTTTCAAAAGAAACACTTAAGAGAATGCCTAATTACATGCGAGTTCTTACCTCTTTAAAAAAACAAAATATTGTAAATGTTTCGTCTACAGTCATTGCAGAATATTTAAATTTAAATCCTGTACAAGTTCGTAAAGATTTAGCAAGTGTTAGTTTAAAAGCAGGAAAACCAAAAACTGGGTTTTCGGTTAATGAACTTATTCATGATATTTCAAGTTTTCTTGGTTACAATGATGTTAGTGAAGCGGTATTAGTGGGTGTTGGCCATTTAGGTCGTGCATTATTAAATTACAGTAGTTTTAGCAAATTTGGGCTCGAAATAGTGGCAGCCTTTGATGCATATGCTATAGATGATGAAACAATAAAAAAGGAATTCCCTATTTTGAAAATGGAGGAACTTCCAACAGTAGTGAAGGAAAATGGAATTCATATGGGTATTATTACAGTACCAAAAGAAAATGCACAATCTGTTTGTGATATGATGGTTCAAGCTGGAATTAGAGCAATTTGGAATTTTGCTCCGATTCGCCTAGTTGTTCCAAGCAATGTGGCTTTAAAAAGTGAAGATATGGCAGCCTCGTTGGCTGTTCTATCTAATCGGCTATATGAAATAATGAAAAACGAGAATCAATAGGAGGTTCGCAATGAAAAGAGATTATATGGTAAACGATGAAGCATCTTTAGAAAAAATGATGAAAGATGTTCGAAAAGCACAGGTTCAATTTTCTACTTATTCGCAAGAACAAGTAGATAAAATCTTCTTTGAAGCAGCAATGATTATTAACAAAAATCGTATTGCTCTTGCAAAGATGGCAGTTGAAGAAACGGGAATGGGTATTCTCGAAGACAAAGTAATTAAAAACCACTTTGCTGCAGAATATATATATAATCAATATAAAAATACAAAGACTTGCGGAGTCATTGAACGAGATGCCGATGCTGGCTACACGAAAATTGCAGCTCCCGTGGGTGTTGTTGCCGCTATCGTACCGACAACAAATCCAACATCAACAGCAGCATTTAAAGCATTGCTAGCACTTAAAACAAGAAACGGGCTCGTGTTTTCTCCTCACCCGCGTGCGAAAAACTGTACTATTGCAACGGCAAAAATGGTTCTTGAAGCAGCGGTTAAAGCAGGCGCTCCAGAAGGAATTATTGGCTGGATCGATGAACCTTCTGTCGCTCTTTCTACTCAAGTTATGCAAAGCGCAGATCTAATTCTCGCCACTGGGGGCCCAGGAATGGTTAAAGCTGCTTACAGTTCGGGTAAACCAGCTGTAGGTGTTGGTGCTGGTAACACTCCTGCAATTATCGATTCAAGTGCAGACATTAAATTAGCTGTATCTTCTATTTTGCATTCTAAAACTTTTGACAATGGGATGATTTGTGCTTCTGAACAATCGGTCATTGTTGTTAAAGAAATTTATGAAGCTGTTAAAAAAGAATTTGCTTATCGAGGTTCTTATTTCTTAAATCCTAAAGAGACCAATCAAATCCGAAAAACGATTCTTGTCAACGGTGTAATCAATGCCAAAATCGTTGGACAATCGGCTTATACAATTTCCAAGCTTGCAGGATTTGAAGTTCCCGAAGCGACTAAAGTACTCATTGGTGAAGTTGAAAGTGTTGAATTAACAGAAGAATTTGCACACGAAAAATTGTCACCCATTCTTGCCTTTTATAAAGCAAAAGATTTTTCGGATGCTGTTGATAAGGCAGACCGTCTAGTAACTGATGGGGGACTAGGGCATACGGCATCACTTTATGTCAATGTTATCACCGATAAAGAGAAAATGGATGTGTGGGCAGAGCGGATGAAAGCATGTCGATGTGTGGTAAACACTCCATCTTCACATGGTGGCCTTGGAGACCTTTACAACTTTGTTTTAACACCTTCTCTAACCTTAGGTTGTGGAAGCTGGGGTGGTAACTCCGTCTCCGAGAACGTAGGTGTAAAAAATCTATTAAATTATAAAATTATTGCCGAAAGGAGAGAAAATATGCTTTGGTTTAGAGCCCCACAAAAAATATATACTAAAAAAGGTTGTTTGCCCGTTGCTTTAGCCGAATTAAAAGATATTTATAACAAAAAGAAAGTTTTTATTGTAACGGATAACTTTCTCTACGAGAATGGATATACCAAAACGGTTACAGATAAACTCGATTCAATGGGGATTCAACACACAACTTTTTTTAATGTTGCACCCGATCCTACTTTAGCCTGTGCAAAAGAGGGCGCTGCAGCGATGTGTGCCTTTAAACCAGATTGTATTATTGCTCTCGGTGGTGGTTCTGCAATGGATGCGGCTAAAATCATGTGGGTTCTTTATGAACATCCAGATACAAATTTCTTAGACTTAGCGATGCGATTTATCGATATCCGAAAAAGAGTTTTTGGTTTTCCAACAATGGGCTTAGTTGCCGATTTTATTGCCATTCCTACTACGGCGGGAACAGGTTCTGAGGTGACTCCATTTGCTGTCATTACCGACGAAACAACTGGGATTAAATACCCACTTGCAGATTATGAGCTAATGCCAGACATGGCTATCGTCGATGCCGACTTAATGATGGATGCCCCAAAGGGATTAACTGCCGCTTCGGGGATAGATGCATTGACTCACTCTTTAGAAGCCTATGCTTCAATGCTAGCAACAGGATTTACCGATGGCTTGGCACTTGAAGCGATGAAGAAAATTTTTCAATTTTTACCTAGATGTTACGACAATGGAACGGTAGACAGCGAAGCACGAGAAGAGATGGGAAATGCGGCAACTATGGCGGGTATGGCTTTTGCAAATGCCTTCTTAGGAATTTGTCACTCAATGGCTCATAAATTAGGAGCCTTCCACCACTTGCCACACGGAATTGCAAATGCTCTGCTTATCAATGAGGTTCTTAAATTCAATGCGGTTGAAAATCCTACTAAAATGGGAACTTTTTCTCAATATGATCATCCAAAGACGTTAGCTCGCTATGCACAAGTTGCTTCTGCTCTTGGGCTAAAAGGCAAGAACGACGAAGAAAAATTATCTAGTCTAATTGCGGCTATTAACGAGTTGAAAGAAAAAATTGGAATTAAAAAATCGATTGCCGAATATGGAATCGAAGAAAAAGTCTTTTTAGAAACTCTAGACGCTATGGTCGAGCAAGCTTTTGACGACCAATGTACTGGAGCGAATCCTCGTTATCCGTTAATGAGTGAACTCAAACAAATCTACTTAAATGCCTATTATGGCAAATAAAAACTATTCCTCCTAGTTTTGTTTTAGAAGTCTCGCAAGAGGCTTCTTTTTTTTGGCGTGCCCCTTGCCTCTATTAAAGAAGGGCAAGGGTCGCGTGCTACATGACGTGGTTGTTTAGTTTGTCTATACAAACTAAACGAACAACC
>CAYJGX010000021.1:0-27500 GCA_964369795.1 uncultured Spirochaetaceae bacterium | reverse complement strand
CGTTTAAATAGTCGGTGCGATATCAAAGATAACCGAAAAGGCATCTTTTGTCAAGAGATATTTAATTTTTCTTTTTAATTCCGCCAACTGTTGTCCTGAACGGCTTTAGCAAAACTTTCGTTTAGCTAATCATCCCTACCAAAAAGCTTGGCGATTTTGTAAAAAAACAAAATCTTTTTGCAGAAAGGAAAACTTTCTTTCTCATATCGTTAAAGTTAATATACAAAAACTGGCAACTTTAATCAAGGGGTTATTTGAATTTCGTCGTTTTTTTTAAATTACAGAGAAGTGATTTCGGCTAACCTAAGCAACTAATTGTTAGGGCTTGATCGGTTAGATAATCGTTCTCTGCAATTTAAAAAAACTACAAACTCAATATAAATCCACCCCTTGATTAAAGCTACCTAGTTTAAGTTAAAGAAAACAAGAGTTTTAGGATAAAAAATTTATACAAAATAACAAAATATTTATTTGACAAAAACCTTACAATCAGCATATTATCAATTTAGTTGGCTTTATATCTAGATGCCAACAAAAGAGGTTTACAAATGAATATTCTCGATATCGCAATTATTGCTTTTATTGTAACGGAATGTATGAATGTTTTGGTTTTATACTTTAAGCCAGAACTCAAATATGGAAACGGAATTGGCGTTTTTGCCGCTTACTTCCGGGCTAGAGACGATAAAGAACTAGCACTCTTTACCCGCTACCTAATAAATTGGGTTGCAAATGCCAAATTTATCTTCGTTTCACTGCTATCAACAATACTTGCTTATGGTTCATACAATGTTAAATTTTTTGCAGTTATCTCCCTTATATTAACTATCTTAATGTACTATATCTCACTCGCCCCAATTATCCACAAGATCAACAAAGAGGGCGGCTTAACAACAAAAAATTATAATAGAATATTAAACATCATGATTACCTGTATTCTTATCATACTAATTGCGGCTGCCGTTTACTATAAGGTCGCTTTAGAACCAGAAATTGCACAAAACCATATTTGTGGTATCTGCAAATAAAAGTATTATAATCGTCCCCCAAAAGATTTTTTTTGAAGAAATATCCAATTACGGCGAACAACTTCACTCACTACCCATGAAACCCCTAGGGCTGTTATAAACACTATGACAGCCTTTACTATTGGAGAGATGAAAATTTGTCTCATCCCTATCTCACAAGCAGTCACCACAAGATAATGAATCAAGTATATTCCAAATGCATTATCAGAAAAATTGATAGACAAACGATTTTGGAAATTACCATTGCGACTAAACATATTAAAAAAACCAAGAAGAGCAAAAAATGTCACAGCTGGCATCAACAAGACAACCCAGTGCCTGAGCACTGGATAACTCAAGCTAAGACCGCTTAGCCACAGTCGCAAAACACAAAAGGAAAGAGCAATAAAAAGTTGCAAGCTCCATAATTTCGCCTGCCTTGAATCTGGATTCAAAAGAGATTCGCTCACCGAAAGACGGCCGAAATGAACCCCAACAAAGAAGTATAGAAAATACAGAGGAAACCGAGAAAATTGTGCACTAAAAAAAGGAATAGAGGTAAACCCACTTCCTAGCCACACAACACTCAAATAATAGAGACAGGATGTCACGACCAAACTAGTAATCATAAAGAAAAAGGGATCTTTGAAATAGCGACTCCGATCACGTTTGTATTTTTTAGGAAAACGTTGGTTGACAACAACTCCAATTAAATATAGGAAATTAAAAAGCCACAAAACCCAAAGAAACCACAAATGATATCCCGCATACGGAATGTAAGCCAATAGCGACTCACCTAACTCTGTCGTCACACCTTCATGCAAAAGCGAGATTATGAGCGTCAATAAATTCAATGAAAAATAAGACAAAATCCAGGGAAACAACAAGCGCTTTGTACGACTAATTATAAATCCTCTATACCCTACTCTTTCCATATCCGCGCTAACAAAAATACCAGAAATAAAGAAAAAAGCATAAACTACAAACAAATCCAAAAAGATTAAAAGATTATCAAAAAGTGGGGATATTAAATCACTCCCTCCCATCGCCGAAAAACCAAGCAACGAATGATAGAGAACAACCAAACAGATCAAAAAAGACTTCAAGTTTCCTAAGAAATGATTTTGCCTATCCAACTTAGATCACTTTCTCTTAATTAACAATTGCTTTAGTCTACGCCACCCATCAGAAAGAAGCCATGAAAAAATGCAACCTAAAACAACGACACACAACGCTTTTAAGATAGGAGAAATTGATACAAATAAGAATCCAAATTGAAGCAAGGCAACAACAATATAATGATTAATATAAATACCAAAATTATTTTTAGAGAGATTTTCCAGCAACAGATTAGTCTTATTCGCGCTGCGTAAAAAAAGATTGCAAAAGCCAAATGCAAACAAGAAGATAAAAATAGGAGCCAAACAGGTTGCAACAATTTTATAGAAGCCACCTACCCCCGAGAGCACTGCCCATACTCCAAAAAGTAGAAGGCCTCCAAGAAGTTTACGCCAAGCCACCTTCGTAAAGCCATTTTTAGTGGCTAAAAATGTATCGTCTAGTCCGTTTCGCCCAACGAAGACGCCTAAGATAAAGTAGAGAAAATAAATGAGTATGCGGTTTGCCTGCAAAAGACCAATTCCTGCAAAGACAAAAGATTCTCCGATTGCCATTGTGATAGGCGCAAATGCAATGATAGTGCAAACGAGAAAAGATGATAATAAAATTTTTGTTGATGATAAAGGTTTTGCTAATCGCTCCCAGAAAGAAGGCTTCTTTTTATAAATTATATAAAAACCCGATATCACAAAATCAAAAATAAAAAGGAGCCATAAATACCATAGCTGATAAGAATGAGTTCCAAAACCATCAAAAAATCCTTTTTTAAACAGAGACCAAAAATCCGAATTACCTAGCAACCCTGAAGCCACTTGAAGGGCGTGTACCATCAAATTTAAGGTAAATAATCCAACGACAAGCGGAACAAAAAGGCGCAAAACTCTATTTTTAAGATATTTACCACTCCCTCGCTTTTCAAGACTTTTCCACACAAAAAGCCCAGAGAGAAAGAAAAAGAGAAACATTGCAAAGTAGTCGAATATTCCTACTAAAAAATCAAAACCAACAAAAGTAGAATGAATGTCTTGAATAGGACTTCCTGCCTTATATGAAGAATAGGCAAGGATTGAATGATGAACCACCACCCAAAAAGTCAAAAAAGATTTAAGATTTGCAATTGCATATGTAAGCGAAATTTGATTTGACTCATTCTCCATGATTATTTTCCTTTTTTACCATAGTTTTTAGCGAAAGGGATGGCATAGGTAACAAAAGAGACAATACTCGCAATTGCGGACAGAGCAAATCCTATATAAAGTACAGGGATTGCCCAAAAAGCAACACTCGCTTGAAGTGCAACCGCCGCTTCTCCACTAGCTACTTCTATAGCTCTAACTCCCGAATAAAGACCCATTCCAAAGGCTCGGTCATAAATAACATAAATAATTCCCATAATTCCGGTAATCGCATACAAAACAGTTTTAATTTTACCCCACCAGTTTGCAGGTAGTGCAATGCCTTGTTGCATAGACAACATACGAACCATGGTGATTCCAAGTTCTCGGTAAACAATAAAAGTCAGTGTCCAAACTGGCATAAGGCCAACAAAGGTAAAACAGATAAAGTAGGTCACATGGATTAGAACGTCGGAAAATGGGTCTAAGACTTTACCCAAGTCGCTGACCATGTTATATTTTCGAGCGATATATCCATCGAGAAAGTCGGTTAATTCACAAACAAGAGCAATAGCTAATAAACTCCATGCACTAATAACAGAAAGCGATTGAAGCATTTGAGCATCGACAAAACCTTTTAACCAAATAGGCAAAAAGAAGACAAGTAAAAAAACTGGGGTTAAGATAATTCTAGTGACCGTTAATTTCATTGGAATATTCATTTTTCCTCCTATTTATTAAACCGAGATTCTAGTGCCTCGTACAAATTCATGATAGCGTTTTGTGTATCTTCCCAACCTAAGCAGGCATCGGTAATCGAGACCCCCGGAAGTAGATTTTGACCCGATACCACCTTTTGAGCCCCTTCGCAAGTGTTGCTTTCGATCATGACACCCGCAATAGAACGATTTCCATCTTTAATTTGGCTACAGATATCGCTAACAACCTTTAGTTGGTTTTTAGCCACCTTGCTTGAGTTTGCATGAGAGCAATCGACCACAATATTCTGAGGAAGCCTAGACTTTCGTAACATTTCGGAAACAAAGGCAATCCATTCGGAACTAAAATTAGCACTATTGTTTCCACCCCGAAGAATAACATGGCAATGAGAATTTCCAGTCGTTCGATAAACTCCCGTTTGACCATTTTCTAGTACACCTAAAAAGGCATGTTCGCTACTTGAGCTCCCAATTGCATCGATAGCTACTTGAATATCACCCGTAGTGCTATTTTTAAAACCAGTTGGCATAGAGAGCCCACTAACAAACTCGCGATGCGGCTGGGATTCTGTCGTTCGTGCCCCTATAGCTGCGTAGCTCATGCAATCGGCAACATATTGCGCCGTAATGGGGTCCAAAATTTCGGTTGCCGAAGCAATTCCCATTTCGGCAATATCTAGCATAAGCTTTCGCGCCGTGCGAATCCCCTTTTCAAAATTATAAGTTCCATTTAAGTCTGGATCATAGAGCAAACCTTTCCAGCCTACCGTCGTTCGTGGTTTTTCAAAATAGGTTCGCATAAGAAGAAGGATTCGATCGCTTACTTTTTCTTGCAACTCTTTTAAGCCCTTTGCGTAAACAAGCGCTTCTTCGGGATTATGAATGGAACAAGGGCCACAAATGACAATAAGCCGACGATCTCCCGACGGATTGTCTAAAATCTCGCGCACCGCCTGGCGACCCGTTTCGATGACTTCGCCCATGGTTTTTCGTAAAGGCAATTCTTTAAAAACTTGAAGAGGCGATGTTAGAGGTGTTTTGCTTTTAATATTTAAGTCTGAAGTTACATACATAATTTATTGTAGCACTTTTTGTCAAAAAAGACTATACTCTAATCATGAAAGCGCATTATCAGAAGTTAAGAAAGAAAATCTACCGCATTATAGAAGATTATTTTGATAATGAAGGCTTTACAGGTGTCGAGCTCCCTAATCTTGCAAGCTATCTTATCCCAGAAAGTCATATTGCTCATTTTTCAACCCAACAAACCAGTCCCTACTCTGAAAGCAAAGAGCTTTTCCTGCTTCCCTCCCCCGAGCTTTACTTAAAAAGCCTCATTGCAAAAGGATGGGGCAATCTTTATTGTATATCTAAATCTTTTCGCAATTCGGAACAAAGTGGCAAACTCCATAACCCCGAATTTACCATGCTAGAGTTTTATGAATTAAATGCAAATTACATAGACAATTTAAACCGCACCCAGGCCCTATTTGCGTTGCTTACTAGCAAAGAAGCCGCATTCATCAATTCGCCACTAACAAAACCTATTTTACGACTCACCATAGACGAAGCCTTTTTAAAATATGCAGGCCACTCGGTTAAAGAGTGCCAATGCGAGGAAGATTTTAATTACATCATGGTTTCCAAAATAGAAGAAAGCTTGCCAAAAGACTGCCCTGTCGCTTTAATCGACTACCCCTCTTTTGTCCCGACCACAGCCGCCCCCTGCGACGACCCCTTTTTCTGCCAACGATGGGAGCTCTATGTCAATGGAATTGAACTATGCAATTGCTACACCGAGCGCGCAACCGAAGAGGCCATGATAGAATACATGCAGAGAGACAAAAAGAAAGCCTTGTCGTCATTTGACAAGGCTTACTGCTCTCTTTTTAACCATTTCCCAGCCTGCACCGGCAATGCAATCGGGCTTGATCGGCTGCTAATGGCGCTAACGGGAGCCAAAACGATAAACGAAGTTATTCTTTTCCCAGAGAAAGATCCACATAGGGTGTAAGCGGATTTTTCACTAATTCTGCATAGAATTCTGGTGTCAAATACTCCTCTGCATCCCAATGTTGATAAGGTTTGACATTTTGACTTCTTACTGTCTTATGATTATCTTTTACATATTCCATAAAATTTATTGAATTGATAGAAACCGCAGCATCTTTATTCTCTTCTTTCCAAAGAGCATACGCCCCTTCTTCTCCATAAATAGCATTGACGATGGCAGCAGCTTGCTCATGAGAAATAAGAATATCCTTAGTTGTCGTAGACATCCAAGATTGACGCTCAGTCAATGTCATCTGAATATAGCTTTCGTTATTGACCGAAAAAGTGAGAAGTTCTCGATAAAAATCCTGCAAAAGAATATCCTTACAATACTGAACTTCATTCCACCCATGCGTAATATAATAAAGAATATATTCGCGAAAGTAATCAACCTTCAAGGAAGTGGCGTTAGCCATTGACTGACTCAGCGCAGTTGCAATATTAGGAAAAGCTTTAACATTATCTGAGCTTTCTGAATCTTTAAATTTCATGTTGATGTAACTAGAGTTCATAGAAAGCTCGCGAGCATAAACAGATCCAACATTTTCATCATGAGACAAAGACTTCATTTCCAAAATTAAAGCGGGCCTTACCTCGATAGTCGTTTTTTCAAATCGGCTCATAACCGTTTCGAATGAAAAATCTTTATAGCCCAAATCAGTATATTTTTTGACTAACTCATTATTGGCAACCGTTTCCACACTGCCATTCAAGCTAGGAGGTGCAGGATATTTTTCTTTAATTTTTCTTCGTTCTTCATAATACCTATCTTCGATTGGATCGATTTTAGCTTGAACTGCCTCCTGTTTTGCTTGCATTGCACTTTCCATGCGCCTATATAATTCTTGACCCGTTTCGCTAAACAAATTCTGAATATTTTCGTCGGTCCATTCATCAAAATCTGACTCCAATTTTTCTATTTGTGCCTCTAGAGGCTCTAACAACGGCTCATACTTTTCATAAAGATTAGATAGATGAAAATTTTGAATCTCACGCAATTTTTGAGCTTCAACTTCTTCTTTTGCAACCCTTTCTAATATTGATTGAAGTTCGTTAGGCAAAGAAAGATACAATTGATAATATTGATCGATTCCTAAAACCTTCTCGTTTAAAAGCACATCCCGAGTTCCCCATCCCGTTTCACCTTTATAAAGGAAGGTATCAAACTCATACATCACAGGGGGATTTAAAATAACCGTATTCTGTGCAACTAGCGAAAAACTAGCAACCACAAACAGTAGGAATGTTAAAGCATTTTTTTTCATCATTTTCTCCTTCCGCTATATTAACACAAAACTAAGTAATTTACAAACGCATTTTTCAAAATAGATTGCATAATTCTTCAGGTCTTATTATAGTAAATATAGGAGAATTTATGAAATTTAAAATAATTATTACACTACTGACACTGCCCTATTTAACCTTCGCAACAGACTTATTGTCCCCTCTTAACGAGCAAGAAGTTGCTGCGAAAGAAGTCATCACACGACAAATAGGCGACGCTAGCAATCAAATCGAACTCAAAATCGAAACATCATCAACAACAACAAACGAAAATAAACTAGATTGGTTTGAACTTTCGACAAAAGGCGACAAAGTTTTAATCCGAGGAAACAAAGGCGTCAGTCTAACGGCTGGTTTTTATTATTACGCGAAAAAATACTTAAATGGATTCATTGGACAAATGGACCGAAACTTAGTCACCCCTAAAAAGTTGCCCTTACCCGCCACCGAAAAAATAGAAACTCCCTTCCAGATCCGAAATGCCTACAACTACTGCACCTATTCCTACACGATGGCATGGTGGGACTGGGAGCGTTGGGAACGCGAAATCGACCTGCTTGCCCTTTATGGCGTAAACCAACCCCTCGTGATTGTGGGGCTCGAAAAAGTTTGGCAAAATGTCATGAAGCGACTTGGTTTTTCAGAAAAAGAGATTGCCGATTTCATTCCAACCACCGCCTACACCGCTTGGTGGCTCATGGGAAACCTAGAAGGCACGAGTGGCCCCGTTCCTCAAGCGAACATAGACGACGAATACCAATTGGCGTTAAAAATGTTAGAAAGAATGCGCTCCCTTGGCATGCAACCCATTTCGCAAAGTTTTTTCGGGATGGTTCCCTCTACTTTCAAAAAACATTATCCGCTAACGAGAGTCATTAACCAAAAAACATGGCTCGGATTTAAACGCCCCGAAGTTTTATCGCCAACTAGCCGCGCCTTCCCTAAGGTCGCAGAAGTTTGGTACGACGAACTTCATAAACTCTATGGAAAGTTTGACTACTACGCCGGCGACCTTTTTCACGAGGGCGGTTTCACGGGTGGAATCAATTTAACCAAGGCAGCACGCAATATGGAAGCGGCGTTACAAAAGGCGTCGCCGGGGGCTATCTACGTTATGCAAGGCTGGGGCGCCAACCCATACCCCAAACTGTTAGCAGGGCTAACAGACGAGTTTGCTATGGTTCAGAAACTCAACAAGGATTTAAGCAATCAATCGGGCAACTACGGCGACAACCACAAAGGCAAACCATGGACGATGAATTTTATCAACAATTTTGGCGGCGGAAACGGTCTTTATAGCAACCTACAGACGGTTGCCAATACTCCAGGATACCTAACGAGTCCAGAAAACGCCGATTGCATTGGCTTTGGCTACCTTTGCGAAGGGACCATGGTTAACCCTATTTTCTACGATTTGGTAGGAGAAGTTTTTTGGAGTAAAGTTGATGTTGATTTAGATGCTTGGGTCAAGAATTATGTCAGTCGTCGCTATGGAATCACCTCTCCCCAATGGTTACAAACCGCACAAGAGGCTTGGAAGTTACTAACCGACTCCGTTTACAACACCGACACCTTCTCTGCGGGGCAAACGGACTCCATCATGTGTGCACGTCCTGCTCCAAAAGTCAACCGAGCCCGAGACTGGTCTAGTGGAGTCCAATACTGGGATGCAAATACTGTGAAAGAGGCGGGATTAAAACTCTTAGAAGTGGCAAAAGCAATGCAGGCAAGCGGACAGCCCCTCTCCGACTCCCTAAAATACGATTTAACCGACGTTTTTAGACAAATTCTACAATCCGAAGGGCAAGCCTTTGGCGAAAACGAAGAAAAGATGATGCAAGTCATTGCCGACACCGACAGCCTGGTTAAAACTAACAAAAACTTTTTACTAGGTACCTGGATTGCCGACGCAAAGGCCAAAGGCGAACTCTCTGGTGCAAGTGATCGATACGAAGTATCGGCTCGCCAACTCATTACCAGCTGGGAAACACCCTCCAACTCTTTCCGAGGCCTAAAAGACTACTCTAACCGAAGTTGGTCGGGACTCTATAACGACTACTACGCCTCCCGCTGGAACTTTTATTTTAACTACGAAGGCGACAAAACTAGCGAAGCCTACGACAAAGCAATCACCGAACTCGAAAACGACTGGATCTACAACGACAAAACTGTTTACCCAACTTCCCCCGAAGAAGATGTGATCAAGATTTGCGAAGCGCTAGTAAAAAAATGGCTTAAATAAGTTGGAACAAGGCAAATCATGATAGACTCCCTCCCATCGGAACCACTCCAAAAGCCAAATATACTCCTCATCAACGTAGACGATCTTGGGTTCATGGATGTGGGCTTTAACGGCTCTCAATTTTACGATACTCCCAATATCGATGCCCTTGCGGCACAGGGCGTTTCTTTTGTCAACTCCTACGCCTGTGCCTCTAATTGCGCCCCTAGTCGAGCCTCTCTATTAACGAGCAAACACCCCACCTTCCATAAAATCTACACAGTAGACAACTCCGATCGCGGAAAAGCATCGGATCGCAAAATAGTTCCCATCCCGAACAACGAAATTTTAAACCCCGACATTCCAACCATCGCCGATTTATTCTCTTCTGCTGGCTACAAAACCGCCACGATAGGCAAGTTTCATGTGGGCGAGAACCCTACAGATTACGGATTTGACACCAATATTGCTGGTTCCCTTGCCGGCCATCCTGCTAGCTACTTTAGTCCCTACAATATTAAAAACCTTAAAAATGGTCGCCGCGGCGAACATCTCCCCGACCGCCTCACAACCCAAGCGATTTCCTTCATGAAGGACTCTAACCAATCCGGAGAACCTTTCTTCCTCTACCTACCTTACTACAGCGTCCACACCCCCATTGTCGCCAAACGCTCCGATGTACGCCCGTTTAAACGCGATAAACGCCTCTTACACCCGCGTCAACAAACTTATGCCGCCATGATTGCTTCCCTCGACAAAAACATCGGGCGACTCACCCAATTCTTAACTCAATCCAATTTAAACAAAAATACAATCGTCGTTTTCACCTCCGACAATGGGGGGATGCATGGCTTTACACCGCAAACACCGCTTCGAGCCGGCAAAGGCTCCTACTACGAAGGGGGAATCAAAATCCCTCTAGTCCTTCACTACAACGCACTACAGCACCGTAGGCTCGAAGCTCCCGTAAGCCACCTAGACTTGCTTCCTACCCTAGCTAGCCTAGCAGGAATTCATTACAACCCTACTCAATTTGATGGCATAGACCTCTCGTATTACTTGAGCACAGGCGAAATGAACCGCGAAGTAAAAGAGCGTTCTTTGTTTTTCCACTTCCCCATTTACCTAGAAAGTTACCAAGCAAACATCCCCGTGCCCACTAACATGGATTGCAGAGATTTAACCTTTAGAACGCGACCAGGATCGGCACTCATCCACAATGGCTTCAAACTCATTCGTTACTACGAAGATAAAAACGATTTCGAGCTCTTTGATCTTGCAAACGATCCGAGCGAACAAAACAACTTAGCCTCAGAGAAGCCAATATTGCTAGACGAACTCCAAAGCTTGCTAAACAATTTTTTAATATCCGAAGGAGCTGAAATCCCTTAGTTTAACAGATCGCAACTTTGTGCCATCTCTGCCACAATCAAACACAAAAATTAATTAATAAAAAAAGCCCTAGGCTAAAAACCTAGGGCTTTAATATGTCATCAAATTTTATTGTTGATAATTCTTAAAATTATAAGTCGATTTATTTGATGGACTTGCTTCCTTAAATTCGTTTTTGTATGCTGTAAACTCTACTACGAATGCTTCACTAGCATTAGATGTTGAAGATTCATAATTTGATATATCATTCCAAAAATACGATGAAGTATACTGCATACACTCTTCTTTAGATCCATAATCATTGGGTTCACTATGTGACCATGAGTGATACATCTCTATCGATTTAGTGTCATCCTTCGTAGCTGTCTCATAATAAACCTCTCCAGCTTCAGGTCCACACGCCCAAACCCATTTATCGCCTTTTGTTTCGTCATCGGTCCAAGTATCTTCGTCATACTTTCCACCATTAGTGAATCGAGTTCCACCAATCCAAGCTTTCGTTTTAGACTGAGGCTTTAATATTCGATCATAGATAAATCGATTTTCAGCTTCAGAAGTTACTACAAATAAATATCCTGGTAGTCCATTAAATTCTTCTTCTTTTGCTGCCTCGTAGCATTCTATCCATGTCATAAAACTGCTATTCATAAAAGGTGCATATTTATAAAAACTACCATTAAAGTAAGTCACCTCTGCGTCTGCTACATCTGCGACAGAGACAGATTCAATTCCGATAGAAACAGTAACATCGCTTCCTGCAAAAACAAGTGCTTTAATAAATGCTTCCATCGCAGAAGTAGCAATCACTTTTTCTGTAGCTTTAAATTGAACATAGGTATAGGGAGTATTTGAAGTAAAATTACTATCGATATAATCTTCTCCATTTTCAAGGATTGCCATATCAAATCTAGCTCCATCGATTTCCTCAGTTGCGGATTCAAAAGTGCCCCCCTCTGCCAATACTGAGAAATAAGTCCCGTTTGCTGAAATTTTTATTCCTGGCAAAGTAAAAGTATTACCATCCCAATCTGCATTTGGCATACTCAGTCCATCTGCCCTAAAAAAATCACCCAGGTTTCCACAAGAAACAATAAATAACCCAGCGCCTAACACAAGTCCCAAAATCAATATTTTCTTCATAATTATATCTCCTTCCTTATTAGTATAACAAAAAAAATAGCCTAAAGAAATGTCTTTAGGCTATTTGATAATGTCTTATCTTAGTTGTCTAGTTCGTATTCTACTGCAACTGCACAAGATTTTGTCCAAGGCATTGGTCCCATAATTGGGTTGTTTTCATCAAGAGTGATTTTGATAATTAAGTAATCAACACCTTTAACTTGCTTAACTTCCCATTTAAAGTTATCAGAATCTGTTGCTTTGTACATACCACCTTGAATTCCATATGCTGCAACTGCTTTAATGCCAGCAGGAATTGCTTCAGCAAATACGACATCACGAACAGCAATAGGGTATTCATTTGTGAAAGTGTAAACCATCATACCTTTTTCTTCTGTAAATGCAGCAAGATTTTGTCCAGTCATTGATGCCATCATTGCATTTGTATTTAGCCATGGGAAAGTTAATTCGTCTGCAACAATCGAAGGCAATGTTTTACCTGCACCAGCAAAAACTGACATAGTTCCATATGGTGTTTTATTTACAGTAACAGTAGTTCCGAAACCTTCTGCAATGCTAATAAAGTTAAAGCCAACTAGATTATTCCCAGCAGTTTTAACCCATTTGTCAGTATCAACGATATCGCCTGATTCATTAACTGTTTGAAGTGGATAATAGACGAAAGAATCTCCATCTTGAACACCTGAAATAGTTTTCCCATTGTAATTATTACTTAGGTAAGACATTTTTACCCCATAAGAAATAGGCGCTTCAGGAATAAGTGTAACACATGAGCTTAATGCAAGCATTGCAATTGTTAAAATAATTAATGTTTTTTTCATTCTCTTTCTCCTTAGCCTGTAATATTCACACCAGTTGAACTTGATGGAACTTCCTTTAAACTAACACATGATGACAATGCAGCAACAGAAATCGCTACAAACAATACTAATAATACCTTCTTCATACTATAAGCCTCCTAGCTTCTAAATAATGTTAAGTTATAATAAGCCCCTTTACAAGCCATTGTCAAGTTTTTTTAAAAAAAATTAACAAATATTTTTTTTTCTTTTACTTTTTTTATCTACAATTTAAACATTAATCGATATTTTTTTTTACAAAAAATGAGTTTGTATTCATTTTTTTGTAACTATTTTATCCTATTTTCCTGTTACTGCATATAAAGTGCCTGAGCCCGTGAAAGCGTGAACCGGAGGCTGTTCCTTAGCAGTTTCGATGACAAATGCTAAGAAGCGGAGACGATAGATTCATCTGCAACGCCCTAAACCCACTCTTCCAAACGCTTGACCCTAGTTTAATTATAGTTTATTATAAGGCAAGAATATTATCGGAGAAGTTTATGGTAAAAGCAGGTCAAATTGACAACAATACATTTTTATTAATCAAAGGCGATCCATACGCAGTTGTGGAACGGGAATTTGTTACCCCAGGAAAAGGTTCCGCATTTTGTAGATGCGTTCTTAAAAACTTAAAAACAGGAAAAGTTTTAAAAGAAACCTTTAAAACCCAAGACAACTTAGAAGACATCAACGTAAAGGATAAATCGTGTCAATACTTGTATGCCGACTCAGACGATTACTACTTTCAAACCATGGAAGACTACGAACAATTCACCGTCCCAATGAAAGGATTCGAAGAAAAACTTCAATATATGCTAGACGGTGAAACTTACCGAGTTGTCTTTTGGGATGACGATCCTATCGACATCAAAATTCCATTAAAAGTGGCGTATATCGTGACCGACGCGCCAGAGGCTATCCGAGGCGACACGGCTACCAACGTTACAAAATTAGTGACGGTAGAAACTGGTTTAAAGGTAAAAGCTCCTTTCTTCATTAAAGAGGGCGAAAAAATCCTAGTCAACACCGAATCTAACGAATATGTCGAACGAATCAATAACTAATAAATTTGCCTCCGATTGTGGAAAGGCAAACTTTATTAACTTTTCAAACAAAGAGGTCTCATACAAGTTTATGGGAACCTCTTTTTCTTTTCTGTTGTCGCAATCACTTTTTTCTAGTTTCGACATCGATAGCGGGAGTCAACTCTTGCTTAAATCAGTTGCCACATGGAAGGGTCTACCGAATACGAAATCCATTTTAGATATCGGCTCGGGCGTGGGAACACTCGGTATTTGCGCTGGAGCAAAAGCCGCCAAAGATTGCCACATCACGATGGAAGACCGAAATGCCTTGGCCCTACTCTATTCTTACAACAATGCAATTGCAAACGCGCTTTCCCCGAGCCAACTCACCCTGCGACATCAGCTCATGTTTGAAAAGGAAAATTATAGCAACTACGACCTCATCCTAAGTAATATTCCCGCCAAAGCGGGCGAAGAGGTTATCAAAGCCTTTTTAGAAATCGCTCCCTTTTATTTGAATCCTGATGGTCGCGTGGCTATCGTGATTGTGCGCACGCTTGCAACTATGGCAGTCGACTGGGTCAAATCGCTTGGTTACGACATTCTCACATGCGAAAAAAGCAAAGAATATACAGTTATGCACTATTCTGCCAAAGGCGAAGCATTGAAAGCAGCAAGATCCGACAAGGTCATTGGCTTCGATTATTATTGCAGAGGAGAAGCAGAGTTTCTAGTAAAACCATACAAATACAGCCTTCAAACGGTCTGGAATTTACCTAACTTCGATACTGAGCATTTTACCTTTTCGCAGTATGTAGAACTCATAGATTCGGTCTTAAAGAAACACGAGGGGAGTCAGAAAACGGTTAAGGTGGCCATCATTAACCCAGAACAAGGGCATTTTGCCGAGTTTGTCCGGCTTATTTCTAACCGACTAGACATCGCAACAGAAATATCTTGTTTTAGTAATGACAAATTACAACTAACGACAACCACCATCAATATTCAAGAAATTAGCCATCAAAATGATACACTTATGCTTAGCCAGGCAACTTCTAATAAATACGATTTAATTGTCTTTAACACAAACAATGCCACTTTAAATCACGAAATTTCTTTTTTTAGCAATGAAATAGGTGAAATTTCAAAAAAAGAGGGTTATATCATCGTTTCGGCAACCTCTGCTCATAGCAATTTTTACCAAAAAGCGCTCAAAGATTTTTCTTTTGTCAGAGCAAAAAAGACCCGCGGATTTCGCACTCTACTTCTACGTAGAAAATAATAAACTAGAACTGCCAACCAATACCAATTCCTGGAACAACGACATGGGCAAATTCGCCAACCGATGTAACGCCTTCAACAGCAGACTCCTCGCCAGGAGGTAGGTAGACTCCATGATAATCCACACCAAACTCAAGATACAATCGATTCATCAAATATACTTGAAAAGCGAGACCTGCAGTTGCTGTAATTCCAAGGAAGTTTGCGGGCTCCGAAGTAATATCGTTGTCAAATTGAAAAAGAACATTCGTATAGAAGGTGGTACCTATACCCGCATTAAGATCCATTACAAATCTTTTCTTAACAATAGGCAATTGGTAGACAAAACTTAATGTTAACGGCAATATATGAGCCGAAACATCATATGTTTCGCTTCCACCTGACATAAGCAACCAATTGAGACCCAATTCAAGACCTAAATGTCCAAAATTTTGCTTGAACGGAATATAAGTTACCTTTAAATTTGCTCCAAAGGGGAAAAAATCCTCATGAAAAAATTTAGTTACATCGTTTGGAATCTGATAAGCGACATTATAACTTGCGGTAAGATTTAAGTCATAGGGTTTAAGAAAATTAACGACCAATGGATCTATTTCTGATTTAAGTCCCCCACGGTTTTCGGCTACAAACAAATATTCGCCTGTTGGGACAGACGCCACATCGATATAAACTTTTGCATTATTATCGTTATTCTCAAGTAATTCCCCTAATATTGTTGAACCCGTGTTTTTATTCTCGATATAAAAAATAGTATATTCATCTATTGCATTGCTTTCAAATGTGAAAATACCATCTTGTTCTTCATCTAAATAGACAAGAGATGGTGCTAATGTCGTTATTGTTGGCTGGATTGCCTTATAAACTTCAAATTCAAACCATGTGGACTCTGCCTCTAATAAATCCAAAAGATTGTAGACGGAGACTCGATAACGATAATTGCCTGCTAAAATTGAAACCTCAACCTCATTAGTATCACTTTCATACCGACCTTCCTCTAGCCATTCTCCATTTTCACCTTGCACTTCAAGCAATATTTCATACCTTAGCGCATACTCGGTTGCTTCCCACGTCAATGTTTGAACAAAGACAACTCCTGTTTCGGTCTCTTGAATACTATAATTTTTGGACTCCTCAACAGGAAGCGCAATAGCAGTTGCTTCGTTAGCCACTCCACTAGCCCCAGCCTCTGTTTCAGGCGGTAAAACCTCTTGAGCACCTATCATCGCCATAGGAAATAGAATAAAAAAGGAGATAAGGAAAAATGATAGATAAGGATGTCGACTCCTATAGCCCATACAGTTCCCCCGTATTTTCTCGCTCAGGTGCCTTTAAGTTTGGAAGGTCAATCACTAGAGAATGTGTCCTAGATTTGCCGTATTTTGCTATTTCACCGCTTGGGCTTCGAAGCACGGCTTCAATCGACCATGAAAAACGCCCTTTACCAAGCATCGCGAAATTATCAAATCGATAAGAGTTTCCTTCTATTACTGCACTAAAAAGTAAATTATTGCTTAAATCTGAAATTTTAAAGAGGTAACCGTCTGCCTCATCCATCAAATCCCACGAAAAATCAATATATCGTTGGCGCAACAGATACGGGATATTAACAGTGACTAAATTAGTAGGATTCATCCCTGATAGCTCATCGAAGGGTTCAATCGGTTCAACCACAAAGGCGACAGGATACAATGGAGAAATGTCTAGCCCCTCTGGATTTGTTGCAAGAATCGTCCAAAACCAGCGTCCTGGGGTAAGTGCAGGCATTGTAAATGACTCGGTTAGATTTTCGTAAGAAAAAGCGATATCCTCAGGTGCAAGCTCTTGACCACGCGATCTAGAATCCAAAGAAAGTCCTCTATTTCGCTGTGTCAAAATCAACCGAGAAGACGCTATCGTTTCTTCCGAGTACCATTGGAATTCACCTGGACTTAAAAGTGCATCGATTCCTCGTATTCTAATATTTGCTTCGGGCGATTGCAAACTAATAGGCACTAATTTCTTGAGACTAAAATTAAGTTCTGAAGTGACCCCTGTTAACCTACTAGACAAACTTGTTTCTGAAGCCATCCCTCGAATTGAAATCATATAATTTCCATCGGGGAACCTCGATACATCAATAGGTAAATCCTCGCCCTCAATTATCAAATTTTCAAAGACTGGGCTTTGAAGATTTCTTCTGTTAAATAGTCGCAATTGATAAAACTGAGCTCCGCTAACCTCGTCCCATTCTACCGTTATAGGTTGCTCCGGAAGTGCTATAATTCTTTCGTTTACACTAATATTCGTAATATTTGTGGGTGCCAAATAACCGGCAACAACTAAAATTTTAGGATCCGTCTTATAGACAATAGCAGAATCTAATGCATCTGCCGACTCCTCACTTTCCGAAAGGATTCGCCAATACCAGGTTCCAGTAGTCAAATTAATCCCCGAAATAGATGTTGAATTGCTCTCGCGCTCAAAAAAGATTGAGGAAAAATCTTCGGTTTGTGAAATTTGAAATTTTGTCAGTAGAGGCAAGTTAGACTTCCAAGTAAAATTAGTATCTATTACCAAATTTTCTGCCAACGAATAGCCATCTGGAGGGAAAAGTGTTCTTTGTTCAATTTTTCCTTCCACAGAAATAAGAGATCGAATACGACTCATTGGAGATCGATTTCCTTCAAAATCAATTTTTGTAACGCCCCAATACCAAACGCCCTCTGTTAATTGCGCAACATTTGGATATAGCAAATAATAATTATCGACAATGTTTTCTTGAAAAACAGGAGAAGATAAATCCCTATTTTTGCTGATAGATAGCAGATAATTTTCTGCCTCCACATCGTATTTCCACGAGAAAAGGTGCCCCTGTTGCTCTGCATTTGTATCAAGGAATCCTCCCTCAATAGGCAAAATAAGACTGGCTTGCGTTAATTCGCCTCGTACTACTATGTCAAAATATTGTACTGCTGTTGAAACATTTGCATTGTCCGTTTTGCGCATTAAGTTAGCAGAATAAAGCGGTGTCACCCTCCAATAATAACGTCCTGCGGTAAGTGTATTGATGATAATTGATGGTTGGCTAGTTGTTTGAGTCAAAATAGGATTAGAGAAATTTTCATTGTCTGCAATCTCAATTTGCCATGTACGCGCTAGAGGGTCATCACTCCAGACAAAACGAATAGACGGCAATTGTGTCCGATAGGCAAATTCTGCTTGTGGCGTCGGAACAGAAGCAACAGGAAGAGGAGCAGCAATTACTTGCAAGCGCCCATTAGATGTAGAAGATCCTGATTCCGTATAAATTCGCCAGTACCAAGCGCCTTCCGTCATATTTAATGAAATTTCGTCTAGGTTTGTTAATTCAATGCGTTGCGAAATTGACGAAAAATCACGCTGCTTGGAGGTTTCTAAAATAATTGGATCGGTTGGATCGGCGTTTTGCTTTTGCAAGCGGTATAAGACAGGAAAAGTATTTGTATGCGTGAGCAATTTAACATTTGCAAGTGGAGAAATGACTTTGATTTCGGGAGTGACAAAAGAATTAGATTCTTCATTGAAGACAATTTCGCTCCCCTCAGCGAGTTCTGTTTGTGCCCCATCCTCCGTTAGGAAATTAGCAACCCCGCTTGTCACTTGCAACGAAAGCTGTGACATTAAAACTTCTTCTTCTCCGCTTTGAACCACAGGAGCAACAGCCCTCATGGTAGCTCCTGCTTCCACTTGAACACTTGCATTCCCAGCCTTTAACGAAATCCCTCTATCCGATGCACTCGTATCTAAAGAGATTCCCCCTCCAGAGAAGTCAATTGCTGTACCCTCTTCGGTATCTAAAAAGATCTGGGCTAATGTTTGTTCATATAAATCAATAATATTGCCATCTGAAAAAGTGACCGTCGCCTCAGAAAGTTCGGCCGTTCGAATAATATCCCCGTTATACACAGGTGAATTTTGCTTAACACGATCCCATAATATACGATCTAACAGCTTGCGTTGTGCAGACTTATATTTAAATGAGATAGTCCCAATAGGTTCTTCATTAATTTTTTCTAGAGACTGATTGATAACCCCATAAAAGAAATGCAAACTAAAATAAAACCCTACAAGACAAAATACAATCACGAGAAAATCTTGAATAGTGAATTTTTTTTCTACTCGCACATTGCCTCCAAACTCCAAGAATAAAACATTCGCATATTACTTTTGTTCACCAATCTTATATTTCTTTTCTTCAGCATCTGCATCGACCTTATCAAAATCGGGAGTCGGAATTCCTAATAAATCGCGCACCTCTTTCATCGTTTTAGGTCCCTCTTTACCAGCGCCATCAATATCGGTAACATTTGGCATATTGACAACCGCATAAATCGAGACAGGTTTTTCTTTTCCTTTAACGCTAACCGAAGGCATTTTTTCTACTATAACATGTTCTTTAACTAATTCGTAAGTATCTTCCGTGATTAGAATATCTGCGCCGAATGGTTTTGTAAGCGTTTCTGTTCGTGAAGCGAAGTTAACGGCGTCTCCAATTACGGTATACTCCATTCTCTCTAGCGATCCCATTTGCCCCGCAACGACTGGTCCCGTATTTAGACCACACCCAATTTTAATAATTGGCTTTTTATCGCCACCGCGCCCAACATTGAACTCTATTAGCGCAGCTCGCATCATTAAGGATGCACGAATCCCATTTAAGGCGTCTAACTCTGCAGATCCTTCACTCGTAGAGGCACCCCATACAGCCATAACTGCGTCACCAATAAATTTATCGACCGTTCCATTTGTCACCTTGACACAGGCAACCATCCGTGTCATATAGTCATTAAGAAATTCAATGACTTCGTGCGGTTCTAATTTTTCAGAAATGGCAGTAAAAGAGCGGATATCTGAAAAGAAAATTGTAGCATTTTTTGTTTCGCCACCCAATTCAAGTTCGCCCTTCATTGCCTTTAGTGCAATTTCCTTGTTAACAAAACGTCCAAATGTTTCTAGGGCAGCCCCCATCCGTGTAAACAAGGAAGTCAGCAACCCGACCTCGTCGTGGCTTTTAGATTTTACTTCTATTAAGAAGTCTCCCTTCATAATTTGTTGAGAGGCCACCGCCAAAATTTTAAGTGGCCGACTGATCGACTTTGAAAAAAACCAAATAAACAAAATCGCAAGAAACAAAACGGCCAACGACATAAAAATATTTTGTAGTACGGTGCTGTTAATGGCTTCAAAAACCAACTGGGATTCAATCGTTGTTAAGACCGCTATATCTGCAATATTTAATTTTGTGTAGGCTCCAAAGTATTCTATCCCCTCTAAGTCGGTAAATACGACTTGCCGATTACTGTCTGTGTTTGTACGCATTTGCTCGACTAAGGGCAAATTCAACATATTTGCACCCGTCTTCATGAGTTCGAAATCGGGGTGGATAAGCAAGTCGTTTGTATCGTTGACAACAAACGAGGTATTTGTCGTCCCACTCCCGAAAGTTTCACTTAACCCCTCACTCGAAAAAAGAATGATTAGCGCTTCACTTTGAGTCGATTCAAGCCAAGGATAAAGAAGGGCAATTGCAGGCACTCCTAAAGTGGCACTTGCATTGACGGCAATACTTTCCCCTTGCGCTGCTCGTTCGATAGACTCCGATGCGGAATTTAAGAAATCGCGCAAACTCGATCTTTCTAGTTCATTTGCAACGAAAAAACGGTTATTAACAAATTCGCTCGTCACAAAATTATTTTGCCCCGAAGAAGGTCGGACTCGAAGCACTGCCGCAACATCTTGATTTCGTTCAAAGAAGAGATCCGCATATTCGCGAGCCAAAAGACTCCGCGCTCCCATCATCGAAAGTGAATCCATCAGCAAAAAGGAGTTAGACCGCATCGCTAAAAATTCTTTCTCCGCTGCATCTGCTACTTGCTCATTGATAGTATGATTGCCTTGCTCGGCAGTCAGTTGAATATTCCCGCGGACAATAAATGCCACAATTAAAGTAACCGATCCTAGCGAAAGAATAACTAGAACTGATATAATAAGGATTAACTTTAACGCCAATGAATATTTGACTTTAGTAAGATACTCGTCGTTCATTTTACACTCCAAATCTTCTACTATGTAAGTATAAACTACCCACTTTTATATTGCAAGTTATTTTTCTGCATATCTTTAGATAAATATAAGAATTAGGTAAAAAAAACGACTTTTTGGGCGAATCCTGCCCGCACAAGTGCAGCCAGGTCGCTCCTTGCAGGGCTATCGGTTCTTTTTGCTACACAAAAAGGAACTCGCGGGCTGTTTCAAGCCCGCGCCCCTTCCAGCAGCTTTCGCAACTAGAAAGAAATAATATTTTTAGAAATTGATAGCTTTTATTTCTTTCTCGGTCAGACTAGTGGCACTTGCTACCTGTTTAATCGTTAAGCCTTGTTCTAACAATTTTTTCGCTATTTCAAGCTTTGCCCCTCTCTGACCATCAGCACGACCTTCTTGTCTTTCGTAGTTATTCATAGCCGATTGCCTGCTTAAAAAGATTTCTCGTTTTTCGTACTCGTCTAGTAAATCACTATCGGATATAAAATGATTATAATCGCCAACTGCTTTCTTAAATACTTCGCCTTGCATAGCTATAATCTCCTTTTCTTTTCTTCTCTATGCCGTTAACCCCCTCCGAAAAAGGAAGGACGGCGAAGCGATAAGCGTAGCCGGAACACCCAAAAAAAGAAAATTCAACCTTGATTTTTCCGAGAACTCAGTCTATTATTTAAGGTAGGGAGGGGGAAATGAATTCTCCATTTGTTCACTTACATAACCACACAGACTATAGTTTATTAGACGGTGCTGCCTCTATACCCAATTTAGTTGCAAAAGCTAAGTCTTTTGGAATGAAACATTTGGCAATTACAGACCACGGAAATATGTTTGGAGCTCTTCGTTTTCACGACGAATGCATTAAACACGACATCAATCCAGTAGTAGGTTGCGAAGTCTACATTGCTCCCGAATCTCGGTTTGCTCGTGATAAAAATAATAAGTATTATCACATGGTTCTTTTGGCAAAAAATGAACGCGGGTATCGTAATTTATTAAAGATTGTCTCTGTCGGCTATAAAGAAGGTTTCTATTCTCGCCCTCGTATCGATGACGAAACTTTGACAGCAAACAAAGAAGATATTATCTGTACTTGTGCTTGCATTGGGGGCGAAATCCCGCAGTTGTTAATTGCTGGCGACTACGAAAAAGCTCGTGAGCGTGCCATCTTTTACCGAGACCTTTTTCCTCCTGGAGACTACTACTTTGAACTTCACCGACACGGAATCCCAGACGAAAAAAAATGTGATGCAAATATCATCAAACTAGCGCATGAATTAAATATTCCCATTATTGCAACCAACGACATCCACTATGTCGAAAAAGACCATTACGAAGCCCACGAAATCATGCTTTGTATTGGAACTGGAAGAAAATTGTCCGATGAAAAACGTTTCCGATTCGACGTAAATGAATTTTACTTTAAGAGCCCCCAAGAAATGGAGGCGCTCTTTTCGGATATCCCCGAAGCCATCATCAACACAGAAAAACTTGCACAAAAATGCTCGCTTAAAATAAATCGACCGGGTCCAATCCTACCCGACTATCCAATCCCGCTAGAATTTGCAAACCCAGAAGATTATATGCGCCATTTAGTGCAGGAAGGACTAAAAAAACGCTATCCTGTCATTACAGAGGAAATTCAGGCAAGAGCTGACTACGAACTTTCGATTATTTTCGATATGCAAGGCAATTCTTTTGCTGGCTACTTTCTTATTGTATGGGATTTTATTCACTATGCGAAAATAAACAATATTCCAGTAGGTCCAGGACGGGGCTCGGGGGCGGGTTCTCTTGTCGCCTACGCAATGGAAATTACCGACGTAGACCCCCTCAAGTACTCTTTGCTTTTTGAACGGTTTCTTAACCCCGAACGGGTTTCCATGCCCGACTTTGATGTCGACTTTTGTAACGAAGGGCGTGAGCAGGTTTTAAAATATGTGACTGAAAAATATGGTTCGGAGAAAGTGGGTGCTATCTGTACCTTTGGAACACTAAAGACGAAGGCGGTCATAAAAGACGTCGCCCGAGTTTTAGAGATTCCCTTCGACCAAGCCAACGATATTTCCAAATATGTCCCAGAAGGGAAATTTAATCACCCCGAAACGGGGAAAAAAGTTAAATGGAATGTTAAATATGCAGTGCAATTTACCCCAGAACTTAAAGAGTGGTACGAAAAAGGCGGAAATTACAAAAAACTTTTCGATATTGCAGCTATTTTGGAGAATTTAAACCGCCACGTTTCGACTCATGCGTGTGGAATCGTTATCGGAAAAGAAGAGTTGACCGACTATGTCCCTCTTTTTAAGGATAAGAATGGGCAAATCTCTACCGAATATACCATGGATCTGCTTGAGCCTTGTGGACTCGTTAAAATGGACTTTCTGGGGCTAAAAACCTTAACTGTTATAAAGAATACTCAAAACCTCATTCGAAAAACCAATCCCGAGTTTGATATCGATGCCGTTTCGGACGAAGATGCTAAGACGTTCGCTCTTTTGGGCGAAGGAAAATCAGAAGCTATCTTCCAATTTGAATCTGCAGGGATGCAAAAAATTCTTCGTGATGTGAAACCCACCACCTTAGAAGAAATGTTTGCCTTAAATGCCCTTTATAGACCTGGACCTATGGATTTTATCCCGCAATATGTGGACACCAAAAAAGGCAAACAGAAACTAGAATTTCCCGACCCCCTACTTGAAGAACTACTAAGCCCCACCTACGGAGTTATTGTCTACCAAGAGCAAGTTATGCAAGTTGCCCAGATTATTGCTGGGTTTACGCTTGGGCGTGCCGACGAAATGAGACGCGCCATGGGCAAGAAGAAAGAAGATGTCCTTAAAGCGATGAAAGAGGAATTTATTGCGGGAGCCGAAAAATTAGGCCATACGGCGCAACATGCCGACGAGATTTTTGAAATTCTCATTCCATTTGCTGGATATGGATTTAACAAGTCGCATGCTGCCGCCTACTCGATTATTGCCTACAAGACGGCCTACTTAAAAGCCCATTATCCAGCCGAATTTATGGCGGCCAACCTTACAAATGAAATTAATTCTCCCGAGAAATATGCTCAGTATCTAATTTCCGCACAGCAAATGGGAATCGATGTACTGCCTCCGAATTTAAACCAGTCCGAAATGCATTTTTCGGTTACTAACGGAAAAATTTACTACGGACTTCAGGGAATCAAAAAGGTAGGCGAAACAGTTGTCGATTCTATTATTAAAGAACGAAATACAAATGGCCCATTTCAAGGAATTTTAGACTTTGTTTCTCGTGTAGATTCTAGAGTTGTCAATAAAGGAATTTTAGAAGCCTTTATTTCCGCCGGTCTTTTTGACGAATTTGAATACAACCGAGCAACTCTCATTAGCGAAGCTAACCTAAATGAAATTCTTAAATATTCAGCAAAATTAAAAGCGGCAAACGACAAAAACCAACTTTCCCTCTTCGGAGAAAGTGCCAATACCGAAATGGTCAGTTTACCAATAATTACGATTATCGAAGATTGGAGCGACAAGGAAAAACGGGAGAAAGAGACCGAATTTGTTGGCTTTTCTTTTTCTAGCCACCCCTTAGACCCATTTAAAACTCAAATTAATGGATCTGTTAACATCAACCTAAGCGAAATTCAGCAATCTGTGCCTAAAAAGAAATATACAACAATTGCCCTAATAAGAGAATTGCGAATTATGACGGTAAAAAAAGAGGGTCGAAACTTTGGCAAAGAGCTAGCCTCTGGAGTACTCGAAGATTACAACGGAAGTGCGCGTTTTATTATCTTTATGGATGCTTGGGCAAAAATTAAAGATCGAATCATAGAGGCAAAAGATACAGAGCTACCTCTTGCCTTTATTGGAGAAGTCAACCCAGACCAAAATGGTTCCATGGAAAACCCTCAATTTGTTGTTAATACGATTCAAGATCCGTCGGAGCTCACAATTAGCGAAACGCGAACCGTCCATATTCGTCTCATGCCTAATTTATCCGAACACCAAATGTTCGAACTTCGCGATTTCATCAATGAGAATTCAGGGGATGCTACCGTCTATCTCTATATTCCAAAAGATACCGCCCCTAATAACGAAGTTGTCGTCCAGCCTAGGAGTAAGTCCAAAATTAAGTTTGATGATCTGACGATGGATTCACTGAAGTCGATGGAGTCTGTGCGAACGGCTTGGGTTCAAGAATGATCCTTTCCGAATTTAAAAGATCCGTAACCGAAATTAAGGGGATTGGAGCATCTAAAAAGGCCATACTAGAAAAGACAGGGATTCGCACCGTAGCCGATCTCTTGCTATGGTTCCCAAGGCGTTGGGAAGACCGAACCCAACAAATTCCCTTTTCCGCTGTAATAACCAAGGGAACGGCAACAACAACGGCAAAAGTGATGAGCCACCAATACTTTTTTGCAAATAACAAACGTGTACTAAAGGTGATAGTTACCGATTCCACAGGCGTTGCCGAACTCGTCTGCTTTGGCAGAAATTTTTTAGAACGCCAACTACCCGTTGGTGCCACTATTTTAATAACAGGAATATTTGAGCGGCGCTTTACAAGTTTGCAATCGTCACAATTCCAATTTGAAGATATCAACAAAGGAGATATTCAGTCTGCCTTTAACCGAATTTTACCAATCTACCCCCTTTCTTCTAATTTAACGCAAGCCTTCTTTCGGAAAATCATATACAACGCACTTCTTGCCTTTGGCAAGACAATCGATGACGACCTCCCCTCAGTAATTCGCAAAGAATATGACCTCTTGCACATTCAGGAGACCCTCTCTTTTTTACACCTCCCACCCTCTCAGGAATCATTAGACCAGGCTATTATCAGCCTTAAATTTAGGGAACTTTATCATTTCTACGAACAAGCAAATAGACAAAAAATGGAGCGGCTTTCTATATCCCTTCCCACCCTTGCAAAGGATACAACCCTCCAAAATAAATATATAGAAAGCCTTCCTTATACCCTTACCCCAGATCAAATCCAAGTTATTACCGAAATAAACGACGACCTCTTTAAGCCCCACCCCATGGGTCGCCTTCTCCAGGGTGATGTCGGCTCGGGCAAAACCGTTGTCGCCACAGCTTCCGCCCTCCCAATCATCTCCAACAAAAAACAGGTTGCCTTCCTCGTCCCAACCGAGCTTCTAGCTAGCCAACATGCAGAAAAACTAGCAAAAGAGTTAATCCCGTTAGGCCTACGCATTGCCCTCTTAACAGGCTCTCTCTCCGCTGCCGCCAGGCGTCCCCTGCTAACTGCCTTAAAAGAGGGAGAAATTGACCTCATCATTGGCACCCATGCCCTTTTTACCTCTACGGTCCAATTTCACGATTTAGGGTTAGTCATTATCGACGAGCAACATAAATTTGGAGTCAATCAACGAGAGGCGATGAGGTCAAAAGGCTATCATCCTCACACCTTGCTTTTATCTGCCACCCCCATTCCGCGCACCCTAGCACAAACACTCTATGCCGACTTAGGGATCAGCGAAATCCAAAGCCGTCCATCGGGGAGACTTCCAATTAAAACACATCTAGCCTATCAAAAAAATCGCGAAAAGGTCTTCGAGCAAGTGATTGCTCAATTAGAGAAGGGGCATCAGGCCTACTTTGTCTATCCGCGTATTGCAAAAGATGATGATTTAGTCGATGTTGATAGTGATATCTTTGAATCGTCTAGCGAAGAGATCATTTTAGATGCTAGCGAAAGTTTTAAAAACTTCTCTAAAACTCATTTTTCAAAATACAAAACGGCCCTCCTCCACTCCGAGAGCCCCGAAGACGAAAAAGAGACGACCATGAAAGATTTTAATTCAGGAAAAATCGACATCCTTTTTGCTACAACCATTATCGAAGTTGGGATTGACAACCCAAATGCCACCATTATTCTAGTGGAAAATGCTAACCGCTTCGGACTTGCCCAACTTCATCAACTTCGGGGGCGAGTTGGGCGAGGCTCAAGCCAATCTTACTGTTTTCTAGTTTATCCAGAAACTATTTCCGAAGAGGGAGGCAAACGGCTCATGGCATTAAAGAATTCCAACGATGGTTTTTTCATTGCCCAAGAAGATTTAAAAATCCGAGGCCCAGGAGAGTTGCTAGGTTCTAGACAATCGGGACAATTTCCGCTACAGCTTGCAAACCCCCTAGAAGATAAAACACTCTTAGAAAAGGTTTTAAGTGCACTCGACCTCAACTAAATCAAGCTATTTCTTGATTTTTAAAATAAAGTCATTATATT
>CAYJGX010000020.1:18831-28051 GCA_964369795.1 uncultured Spirochaetaceae bacterium | reverse complement strand
GCGCTGATGCAAAGCCAAGCTCAGGAGGTGCGATTTAGGCTTTGCCACTTGCGCATGGACGCGCTTCGGGTCACGCCATTCGGGACTAGGTCCCAAACTTGCGTTTGTGACAGCCTTCGGCTTCCCTATTGTCGTTGTCGCGGTTTACCTCAGCTATCTACCGACAAAAAAACCGCAAAACTTCCTCCACGAAAATTTTGCGGTAAATTATTTTAATTATTTAACTGCAGAGCGGACAAGCCGGAAACCGTAATTGCTGCTTCCGTTGTTCGGGGATGCTCTACTGCGTAACTCAACCGGACAGAACCAGGAGAAGCTGGTGTCGAAGGCGCCACCGCGGGAGACGCGTTCGCTGCCCAAAGCAGGACCCCTCGGGTCCGTATCATTGTCTGGATTTTCTTGTGAATCGTAATACTTTGCATTATACCAATCCCAACACCATTCTTGTATATTGCCAGTCATGTCATAAAGTCCTAACTTGTTAGGGTCTTTCCCACCAACAGGTTGCGACTTTGGGTCCCCACCCACTGTTGTGTTATCGAAATACCAAGCAACTTTTTCTATATCATTACTACCCGAATAGATGAAGTTTTCTTTGTGAGTTCCACCCTTAGCCGCATATTCCCACTCTGCTTCGGTTGGCAAACGGTAACCATTGGCACTCCAATTACAAGTAACTGCATTCCAAGCGTCTTTATCTATAGGAGGAGAAGCACCATAAGTGAAATCGCTATGAGCTAAATCTTCCCAAGCTTTATTGTTATCAAAACCCGCTACAGAATAAACAGGAGTTAAACCATTTTTTATACTTAACCTATTACAATAGGTAATCGCTTGGTACCATATGACATAATTAGCGGGGTGGGTGAAATCGGTAACATTGCTGTTCTTCTTTGTATTTATAGAACCCTTTCCAAAAACAAATTCATACTCTGCTTGGGTAACCTCTACTTCTCCCATATAGAAACTAGATAAGGTCACATCGTGAGCAGGGTTGTTATCACTCTCTGAGCTTTCCGATGACCCCATGGTAAATTCTCCGCCTTGGACAAAAACGGATGTATGCTTATAGCTTTCATCTAGAACAGTCCAAGTAGCCATAGCAACATCGGAATTTATCATGCCATCTTTTATAGCAATCGCTTTAATAGTCTTTTCTCCTTCTTCATCTAAAGTAAAAGGTTCAGTATACAAAGACGAAGTCGCTGTAGGTTCGTCTCCATTGGTCGTATAGCGAATCTCTGCCCCTGCTGTAGTGGTAGAAAGGGTAAATAAGCTTGTATTTTGAATTAGTAACCCCTCTTCATGGGTAATGGTTGGCGCGGAAAGAGTAACTGCTTTTTCAAATACGTGGATCGCAATAGCAGAATTGACCATTCCATCTTGGACAGCAATCGCTCTAACGGTTACACTACTATCCTTAATATTGACTATAAAGGCAGTATTTTCATATTCTGTCCAAGTCGAAAGAGAGAAATCATCACTCCCTGTCGTGTAATAAGCGGTAGCGCCGCTAGGAACGTCTAAGGTGACAAATTTATTGCCAGTACTCCAATCCATAGCACCAGTGGTCACAATGGTTGGTTGCATAAGCCACTTTGCAAAAAGGGTTATGTTTGCCTTAACTAAGTCGGAATCAAAATTCCAAGGAGTTTGACCTTCGGCCTCTTTGTACCAACCTAAAAAGGCTGACGCTTCTTTCGTTGGGTCGTTTGCGGGTTTTGCAACTAAGGCACCCATCCCAGCTTCTAGCTCGGTGACAGTTGCGTCTGCAACGTCGCTTCCACCTTGGGAATTGAAAGTGACTGTAAAAGATTTTGGTTCAGGACAACCCAAAGCAAGCATCATTAGCAATAGGCTTATGCTAATTAATAATTTTTTCATTTAAAACCTCCATATTTTATACCAACTCAACTTTATTTTAAATTCTGCTGATCGACTTTCGTTAAAACTACGTTTTAAATAAGTCGCCACCTGTATTTAAAATAAAGTCATTTCGGCATAAGTTTAAATAATTGAAAATAAATACTCATTAAATAATATTATCAACTTATTTAAAATTAAGCAAGTTTAGTTTTTGTTTTGGTGTTGCGTTTTTATAAATTGAATAATATTCTACTACTAGAAATTGCGTAAATACGCATTTTTAAGGAGTATTGTTGTGATACAAAGAGATAATTACCTTCAACAACTAATTAATAAAAACCAAAATCTTAGATGATAATCAATACTATATCCTCCTAGACGAAATTCAATTTATGCCACGCTTCACAGAGGTGCTAAACAGTCTATTGCGTATTGATAATCTTGATATCTATGTAACTGGAAGTAATTCTCGCTTTTTATCTTCTGATATTGTTACTGAATTTAGAGGACGAGGGGATGAACTTCACTTATTTCCTCTTTCTTTTGAGGAATTTTATTCCGTTTTTGATGGCGATTTTGATGATGCCCTAAGTGATTATTTAATTTATGGTGGACTCCCTGCTATAACTCGATTAAAAACAAATCGACAAAAAGCAGAGCACCTTAAGAAAAACTTTGCCAATGTATATTTGCAAGATGTCATTGAACGCAACAACCTTAAATCCGATTCAGAAATCGCAATTCTCGTAGATATTTTAGCATCAACAATCGGAGCTCCTACAAATCCAACAAAAATAGCAAATACCTTTCAGAGCAAAAGAATAAAAGCCTATACCAACAAAACGGTTTCAAACCATATTTCATACCTAGAGGATTCTTTCTTAATCTCAAAAGCCCATCGATATGATGTAAAAGGACGAAAATATATTGGATCAAACCTTAAATATTATTTTACAGATCTTGGACTACGTAATGCTAGGCTTAATTTTCGACAACAGGAAATAACACATCTTCTAGAAAATCTTGTTTATAACGAGCTACGTATTAGAGGGTTCAATATCGATGTTGGCATTGTCGAAATTAACACGAAAACACCAGAAGGGAAAAGCCAACGCAAGCAACTAGAAGTCGATTTTATCGCAAATTTAGCTTCTACGCGTTATTACATTCAAGTTGCCTATAAGATAGACGAGGATCAAAAAAAAGAACAAGAATTAAAGTCGCTAAAAAATATTTCAGATTCCTTTAAAAAAATTCTCTTAATTTATGAAAATTCAAACCCATGGTACAATGAAGATGGAATCTTAATTATGGGAATTAAATACTTTTTGCTTAATAAGAAGTGTTTTGAATTCAATTAAGCTCTGCTACTAGCTAACTCTTGAATATTTAACGGTTTTCCTTTATGGTAAGACATGAATTTTACAAATAACAACGTTAGAAACATTGCGATTATCGCGCACGTAGACCATGGGAAAACCACCCTTGTCAATTCGCTTATGCAGCAAGCAGGCTATCAACGAGAAGGGGTCGAGTTAGAAGACCGGGTCATGGATAAAATGGATTTAGAACGGGAGCGAGGCATTACCATTGCCGCAAAAAACTGCTCGATTTACTGGAAGAATACAAAAATCAATGTAATCGATACACCGGGCCACGCCGACTTTGGGGGCGAGGTTGAACGAGGACTTTCCATGGCAGATGGAGCGCTTATTTTGGTCGATGCGGCAGAGGGTCCCTTGCCTCAAACTCGTTTTGTTTTGACGAAGGCGATGGCGGCAGGCTTAAACTTAATTATCGTTATTAATAAAATAGACAGAAACGATGCTAGGCCACAAGAAGTTTTAAACGAGGTGTATGACCTTTTAATTGACCTAGATGGCGATGAATCTTTATTAGACTGCCCTGTTTTCTTTGCTAATGGACGAGAAGGAACCTCTGGAACCGACATCAACAAGATGGCTTCTACTTTGCACCCTCTTTTAGACTGTATCGTAGAGACCTTTACTCCTCCGACCTACGAAGACGAAACCAAATTCCAAATGCTCGTTTCCGACCTTAGCTACAGCGACTATCTTGGACGTTTGGCAATTGGAAAAGTCTTAAATGGCCGAGTCAAAGCCAACGAACCGCTCATCCGCATTGGTCGCGATGGCAAAAATAAAGACCTTCGTGTTTCTAAATTGCAAACCTATAAAGGGGTTTCGATTGAAGAGACTCCCGTTGTTGAAGCGGGAGATATCGTTATTTTATCGGGAATAGAAGAGGTCGAAATTGGCGATACTATTTGTAGCAAAGATTTCCCCGTTGCATTGCCACGAATTGAGGTAGACGAACCAACCGTTTCTATGACCTTCTACAAAAACGATTCCCCTCTTTCTGGAAAAGAAGGAAAACTTGTTCAATCGACTAAAATTGCAGAACGACTTCAAAAAGAAACACTGCTAAACGTATCTATTAAAGTAGAGCGTGACGCTCAATCCGACGGTTTTATCGTTAAAGGACGAGGTGAATTCCAAATGGCTATTCTTGTCGAAACAATGCGACGAGAGGGTTTTGAACTTTGCGTGGGTCGGCCACACATCATTTTTAAAGAAGATGAAAACGGAAAGAAAATAGAACCAATCGAGCACCTCGTTATCGACTGTGAAGAGATTTACAGCGGGATCATTATGGAAAAACTTTCTCGTAAAAAAGGGATTCTTTCTACCATGGATTACGACAATGCAGGGCGGGTTCGAATTGAATTTGATATCCCTTCTCGCTCTTTAATTGGATACCGAGACGAATTTTTAACCGATACACATGGAACTGGAATTATGAGTAGCTACCTAAAAGGCTACGAACCGTACAAGGGCGATTTCCCAGATCGTTCTACCGGTTCTCTTATTGCAGACCGAAGCGGAAATGCCGTTCCCTATGCTCTTTTTAACCTAGAACCACGCGGGAAAATTTTCATTAAACCAGGCGACCCTGTCTACGACGGAATGATTATCGGCGAGCACAACCGCGAAAACGACCTTATGGTCAACCCTTGCCGAGTGAAAAACCTAACCAACGTTCGAGCCTCCTCTAAAGACGAGGCGGTTGTGCTAACACCTCCAGTAAACCTCACCCTAGAACGGGCCATTCAATTTATTGCCGAGGACGAGTGGGTCGAAGCAACGCCAAAATCTATTCGCATCCGAAAACGTGTTATGGATTCCAACGAGCGAAAAATTCTCGCCAAGAAAAACCCCATGTCCGCTGCGAAGAAATAGCCGTCTAAGCGACGAGTTTACGAATGAGAGCAAGCAAATTTGCAATCACTTTTTCGTCATCATCAAAGACATCGTCGCCAAGATAAACCTTAAACCGATCTCGATAATAGTCGCAGGCATACGAAAAATGAAGCAAAAGCAAAATATCGCCAAAGACCCAAGAGAGATAGTTTGTATCACTTTCGCTGTTAATAATTCCTTCTTCTTTGCCTTGTGAAATAAAATATTTTAGAGATTTAGCTGTTAACGACTCAATGGACATGGAAACCTGTTTAATCATTTCCGAATAACCTTCGGAAGTGAGTTCGTTATAAAGCCTGTGAAAATTAGGATGCCTTTTTGCATGATCGATCATCACTCTAAAAAAGGTCTCGATTTTCTCATAAAAGCCTAAATCCATGGCGGCCACTTCGTCTAAAGCTGTATCAAAGCGACTAATACTCCAAGTGGCAATACCTAAAAAAAGATTCTCTTTCGTAATAAAATACTTATACAAGGAACCGACACTCACATCAGCATTTTGAGCAATAATATTGATATTGGCATTATTAAAACCTTTATTCGCAAACTCTTGAATAGCAACATCGACTATTTTTCTTTGTTTCTCTTTCGCAATCCGACCAAAAAGACTCGTATAAAATTTGTTTTCCATAGTAAGTAATCATACTGCATAAATTGCAAATTGTCGACAATATTTTTATAACCATTTCATGTAATTAAATGCAAATTTTGCTTGCATTTTTCCAATTATGGGTTAAAATTAGATATGAAATATTTTTTAACTGTATGCTTAAACCCGACTTTACAACGCACCCTTTTGTTTGATGCGTGGCATGAAAATAAAATCAATCGGGCAAATCAAAAATTAGTCTGTGCTTCTGGAAAAGGGGTCAATACTACGCGAGTGCTGCATCAATTAAAAGCAAAAGCTGTGCACCTTACGATAACATCAGAAGATCCGAACGAATCTTTTCTAGTCCATGCAAAACGCGACAAACTCAATATCGAAGCGATATCAAGCCCAATCGAAATTCGTCGCTGCATCACCCTAATCAACACAACTAATCACCATGTAACCGAAGTCATCGAACCTAGCTCTTCTGTTCCAGCAGGAACCGAGGAGGCAATCATAGAAAAATTTACACAATTACTAGAAGATGCCCATACCGTGGCTCTTTGTGGTTCGGTTGCAAACGGCTTTAGTAAAAATGTATTTGCTAAAATGACATCTATTGCTAAAAAAGCAAAAAAGACGGTTATAATCGATGCAACTGGCCCACTACTCACTCAATCTTTGCGATATCATCCAGATTACATTAAAATCAATGTGCACGAATTCCTAGAAACCTTTTTTCCTGGAACCAAACACGACACCGACGATTTCTTCGAACTTGCTCCCCTTATTCAGCAAAAAGTTCGCGAACTCCTCATGCGCCACCATGCTCACACCATTTTAACTTTAGGGAAAAAGGGTTGCGTGGGTTTTGACAAGCACCAAACATACAACATTCCACCTAGCCATACGACAGAACCTGTAATTAACACCATTGGTTGCGGGGACACCTTCTTAGCTGGATTCCTTTATAAGTTGCACAAAGAGCCCGAAAACTTTAAAGGGGCTCTCGAGTTTGCATCAGACTGTGCCGCAAAAAATGCAACAACACTAAAACCAGGCTGTATACTTAGCTAACGGCAAGCCTTATTTTTTCCCCGCTAATTGCCCACAGGCACCCGCAATATCGCCACCTTTGCTATAGCGGCGCGTTACATTGATTCTCTTGCTTTTTAAGCTTCTTTCAAAAGCGGCGCACATTGCCTCTGTGGGTGTCTTATGCGCTATTGAATTTCCCGCATTTAGAGGAATTAGATTTACCATAGCCTTTAGTCCGCGAACAAAATCAGAGATTGCTTGTGCATGCCTTTCGCTCATGTTCTCATCTTTTAGCATAACATATTCTAAGGTGATTCTTTTTCCACCCGTTTCTTGTTGATATTTGATAAGTGCGTTTTTTAACTCTTCTAATGAATAACGCTTAGTGATTGGCATGACTACCTCGCGTTGGCTATCTATGGCATTATTGAGCGAGACCGCTAAACGTATGCCTGTTTTAGCTTCTGCCAATTTTTTTAATGCCGAAGCTAGACCACAGGTCGACAAAGTGATTCGTCTGTGACCCATTGCAAAGCCTTTCTCGTCTGTCAAAATTGAAACTGCCTTTAAAACATTATCGAGATTGTCTAGTGGCTCGCCCATCCCCATAAAAACAATATTACTAATATTTCCACTATCGCTCTCTAACCACTTAAACTGCTCTAAAATTTCACCTGCTGTTAAATTTCGCTTAAACCCTAACTGTGCCGTACTACAAAAGGTACACCCCATCTTGCACCCAACTTGCGAGGACAAACAAGCCGTCTGCCGCCCCGTAGAATCGACAAGGATTACAGATTCGACAAAGTGGCCATCGGTTAGTTTAAATCGATATTTAGTCGCTCCTGTGCGATCTTTTATTTTACAATCTTCTGTCATACTGTAAAGTGTAAACTGTGCATCTAATTTTTCGCGGGTTTGTTTTGATAAAACTGTGCAATCTAAAATAGAAAGAGCCGATTTTTCACGCTTTGCATAAAGAAATTCGTAGAGTTGTTTTATTCGAAAAGATGGTTCATTTGCTAGGACTAAAGAAAGTTCTTGGTCACTAAGACCAATAAGAGCCTTTTTATTCATTCGTTAGTGTATCTAACATCTCTTGGATATTTAAATTATGAAAGCCAAAGCGGTCAAAGCGTTTTAATGATTCTATTGCATTAAGGCGCTTTCCTAGAGCAAGATAACAATTTGCCATTTCGATATAGAGCCGATGATTTTTAGGATCATTTTTGACAAGTCTTTCGAGTCCCTCAATTGCAATTTCGTAGTTTCCGCTTTCTTTGTCGATTAGTGCAATTCCTAAGACAGCATAGCTATCGAAGTCGATATCTAGTGCCTTTTCATAATAGTCTCGTGCCTCATCAAACTTATCCAAACATCTATAGGCATCGCCGATTCGCGTTAATATGACTTTATTGCGCTTGTCCATCTCTAGGATTTGCAACCAATAATTTAAAGATTTTTCGTGCTCATTCATTCCTCGATAACAATCTGCTAATCCGAAAAGAGCATAAAAATTGTTAGAATCCAACTCTACCGCATGTCGAAAATATTCGATTCCGCTTTCGTAGGTCTTCAACTTTCTGTGACAGTTACCAAGTGATGTTAATACGCGAATATCCACCTTATCTTGATTCGATTCTAACATTCGCTCCCAATATTTTAGGGCAACCTCATATTCTCTAAAGTCATAATGTAAATGGCCTAATCCTATGAGCGCGTATGGGTTATCGGGTTCAATTTCTAGTACACTAATATAATATAATTTTGATGCTTTAAAATCTTTAATTTTCCGATAGGCATCGGCAACTCGGGTAAGAACGGTTAGGTTCTTTTCATCTTTTTTAAGATATCGCTCCCAAATTTCTATTGCTTTACTAAATTGTCGTGTCGCTTTATAGCAGTCTGCTAACCCAAACAGGGCATAATTGTTATCTGCCTTTTGTTCGAGACATGAGGTATAAAACCTTTCTGCATCCCGAAATTTGCCTTTTTTACGGTAGGTATCACCTAATCCAACAAGTGCATAACTATTGTCTGGGTCGATTTCTAATACTTTATTAAAAGAATAGAGGGCATCTTCGACTAACCCTTCTTTTAGCAACTGATAGCCAGATTTTGAAAATTCTGCTATTTGTTTTTGAATCATTTCGTCAGAATCTGCATTAAACGAATCAATTTCTTCGAAAGAAGGATGTTGAAAACTTAAATCCCTATCGGAATCGAACCTACTCCCTATTTTAGCAAATTTTACTATTTTGTCTAAAATTTTAGCCATTACTTTCCCCCAAAAGAGTTCGTAGAACTCCTATCACTTTGTTTGCTAACGGTTCTGACTTATCTGTGCGTTTTGCTAAAATATACATTTTGAAGGCTTCGGTAAAATTTTCTTGATTCATGTATAGGTCACCCATTTGGGATAGTCCTGCGGAATACATTGTAG
>CAYJGX010000020.1:15409-18821 GCA_964369795.1 uncultured Spirochaetaceae bacterium | reverse complement strand
TTAAATAAATTTTTTTTGCTGTTTCGTAATTTTTATTATTAAACAACTCGTTAGCTTTTCGATTTAACAAAACCTTTTCTTTAGAAGAAAATTCTTTATTAACAGTTGCAGTATTCACCTGAGAAGTCTCTTGATTAGGCTCAAGAGCCGTTTTGAGAAAAAATGGTTTATCTGCATTCTCTGTAGTTTTATCAAAATTCACAAAAAATCACCTTTACTAAATTTTAATGCAAAACTTGTCAAAAAGCAAGGAAGAAATAGCCTTGTTATTGAAACTTTATAGAAGTATTTTTCCTTTTGTGGATAAAATAGTATCACTTTCACTCTTGGTCAGCGCCATTCCAAGACTTTTCCCCATCGCTTTAAATAGTGCCTCGGAGATATGATGGCTGTTATCTCCATATATAGCTTCTAAATGCATATTAATTCCAGCGTTAATAGTAAAAGCATAGAGAAACTCTCGCAGTAAAGACATGTCGAAATTTCCACATAGTGGTTGCGGATAATTAACGTTGTAAACAAAGAAAGGCCTTCCAGACATATCCACCACTGCTCGGCAAAGGGCGTCATCCATAGGTATAAGATGAGTAGCAAAACGTACAATAGCCTTATCGGATTGCAAAATTTCGGCAATCGCTTTTCCAAGTACAATCCCAACATCTTCTACTAAATGATGTGACTCGACTTCTAGATCTCCCGTTGCTTCTAAATTGAGATCAAATCCACCATGGAAAAAACAGGCGTGCAACATGTGGTCAAAAAAGGGAACTCCAGTTTGAATCGAAATTTCTCTATTTCCAGAAAGACTAATAGTCGCCTTAATTTGAGTCTCTTTGGTTTCTCGTACAATGGTTGAACTTCTGGTATCTGCCATTTTAGGCCTCCTCTTTCATAAATTCGACTAATTCGTTGATTCGTTTATAGTGAACTTTATAGTAAGCTGGATTACAAATTAGCTTAACACGGATGTCTTTGAGTTTCTCAAAGACTTCTAAATTATTTGCAACAAGAGTCGAACCCGTTTCGACTAAATCAACAATATATGGTGTTAGACCAAGAACGGGTCCTAGCTCTACGGATCCATTTAATTTTACTATATCCACCGGAATTCCTAATCGGTTATAATAATCACGAGCAAATTTTGTAAACTTTGTCGAAACTCTAAGAGGTCGCTCTTGCTTCCAATTGTTTTCCCCTTTTCTACCGGCAAGGCACATCGTAGTCCCTCCAAATGAAAAGGTGAGCGGCTTGTAGAAATCGAAACCAGATTCATAAATTACATCGGTACCACAAACCCCAAGGCCAGCAATTCCGTAATTGACATAGGTTGGAAGGTCGCCATTTTTAACCAATAAGAATTTGTATTTCATATCCTCGTCGTAGCCGACTAACTTTCGGTCCTCGAAAGGAATATTGACGCCTTTGTTAGCGAATAATTCTTGTATCTTTTTTTGAAGCCTTCCCTTTGGCAATGCGATGGAAAGCGGATTTTTTTCTGTATTTTCGTTAGTTTGATGGTGGGGTTCGCTTTTTTGAGCGATAAAGGCTTCTATTTTACGTAGCGAAATAGAAAAACCGGTAGAGGGAGCATCAAAACCAAATTGAGATAACAGTTTATCGTATCGACCGCCATTAGCGACTGCGGAATCTGCACCATCCATATAAACACTGAAACTAATTCCCGTATAATAATGTTGCTCTCCAATTTCCGACAAGTCTAAACGAAATTCACAATCGCACTTAACCCCGTCGAGCTTAGCGAAGAGATCCATTAAATACTGTAATGCCTTAATTTCTTCGGTACAAAGTTCACTTTTAACCGCTGTAAATAGTTCGGTAAAATCTGCAACATTCCCGATAAAAAATAATAATTTTGCATAAATTGCCGCTTTTGAAGCACCGACAACGGGTTCTAGCAATGCCAAAACCTTCTCGACCTCGCGACCCTTTGTCCAAAATTCCATCCATTTTTGGTCTTTTGCGGGCAACTCTTTCGTAATCCAATTATAAAATTCCCGAGAGCCAATATGGCAATAAGCATCAACCTTTAGCATAGATAAAATTGAAGCCATTATGGACAAGACTTCTGTATCCCCTTCCATACCAGCTACTCCGACAAGTTCGGCACCCATTTGAAAAAATTCATTTTTAGAAATATCGGTTTGTCCCTGGTGGCGTAAAATGGTATCTGCGTAAAACGTTCGAACAGGCAAATCGTTTTCGCACAAGGTCATTCCAAGCTGTTTCGCCAAAAAGAGAGTGATATCGGAGCGAAGAGACAACAAATCGCCATCGCGGTCTAAGAGGCGATAGACTTCGGAATTACCGTTCATATAATCGCTATAAATATCGTAGTAATCAAAAGAGGGCGTACGTGAAGGCAAATAGCCTTTTTCTAAAAAGAGATGCTGTATCTGTTCGACATTTTTTAAATGAGTGAGGGCTTCGTTTAACAAAACGGCTTCGGTTCCCTGAGGATTTCGTAATAATCTAGTATCTTTTTCCAAAATAAACTCCAATACTTTATTTTCGGCCATTTTCGAAGAAAAGTAAAACTGAACGTCCATATTTTCTTTCATCGATAACCGTTAATTCGCCAATTTGTGTCGGCCATTTTTCTTCTCGTGGATAATGAATAATAAGCAACCCACCAGGTTTAACCACCTTCATTTTATCGGCTAACTCAACTAACTTTGCCTTATTTTCCATCGGAAAAGGGGGATCTAAGTAAACAATATCACTTGCAGGGGGCGAAATTTGAAAGTATCGCTCTACAGACATCATGTGAAGTTGAGTTCGCTCTTCTACATACGAAAGGTTCTTCATAATAGTGGCCTTTTTACCTCTATCCATTTCGACTAAATGAACGGGACTCGCACCCCTAGAAGCGGCCTCGATTGCAACCAATCCCGAACCTGAAAAGGCGTCGCAAAAGGAGAGCCCTAACAAATTGCCCCCATACCGACTAGTCAAGATTGAAAAAAGAGATTCGCGCATCCTGTCCATTGCCGGCCGTATTTCACCAGGCGGACATTCTACCCTTCGATTTTTGTATTTCCCCGCTGTTATTCTCACACCTTATAATAACTCTTTTAGAGGTTATAATCAAGGCACACGGATGTGCCAGTGCGAAGCAAAGGACAGGAGGTCCGATAAGTGCTTCGCCAAGGAGCAAGGCAGAATTGTTATTGCGACCTCCTGTCGCAAGGGTAGAATTCTGCATCAGTGCATCCCTGCACTAGAGATGTGCCAGTTCTGAACTAGGAGGGTTCGAGACAAGCATAGGCAGGAGGCCTAATAAATGCTTGTCACAATCTCTACTTAACTTGCCATGGAGGGCAAAAAAGTGGAGATTGCCAAGGCACACGGATGTGCCAGTGCGAAGCAAAGGACAGGAGGTCCGATAAGTGCT
>CAYJGX010000020.1:5275-15309 GCA_964369795.1 uncultured Spirochaetaceae bacterium | reverse complement strand
GGAGCAAGGCAGAATTGTTATTGCGACCTCCTGTCGCAAGGGTAGAATTCTGCATTACAACATCCCTGTTGTTGACATCGTCGCATCCGTTCGAAAGCGACGAGGGAACCGTCTGCCCAGATTCTCTGGGTCGACGGAAGCACCCATAAAAAAAACCCACTCTTCCGAAGAAAAGTGGGAAAATTTAGGTAAATTTGCTTACTTTAAGTAAGTTGGTTTTGCAACATAGTGGGTGTGGAGCAATTTATGTGCTTTGTGTCCATTAGGTGCGCCCAAGAAATCCGCATAAAGTTTTTGGATATCTGGGTTAAGGTGCGATTTTCGAATAACTGATTTTTCGTCGTCGCTATAAAGACCTGCGATACGTGAAGCCCGGACTTCGTCGTCGGTGTTGTATGGTTGACCACCACCAGCGATACATCCACCCTTACAAGCCATAACTTCGATGAAGTGATAAGGAGGTTCGTTGCCTGCTTCTCGAGCTTCCCGAACTTCTTGCATAAGCGCTTTGACATTGACAAGACCATGAGCGACTGCTACTTTGACCTTTGTGCCCTTAACGTCGACTACGCCCACTTTCACGCCGTCCATACCACGAACAGGTAAAATGTCGATATCTTCTAATTCTTCGCCTGTAACAAGCGTGTATGCAGAACGAACAGCCGCTTCCATTACCCCACCAGTAACACCAAAAATGGTTCCTGCACCCGTGTAAGCTCCAATTGGGCTATCGCATTCTTCTTCTGGAAGGTTAGCGAAGTCTATTCCGTATTGTTTGATAAGACGAGCTAATTCCCGTGTTGTTAGAACAACGTCTACGTCGTCGCAACCAGATGATTTCATGTCGTCACATCGAGTGATTTCATATTTTTTAGCAGTACATGGCATGATAGAAACGGAAAAAATTTCGTTTGCTTTTTTACCTATTTTGTCTGCGTAAAAAGTTTTAGTGATAGCCCCTTGCATCATTTGAGGTGATTTTGCTGTAGAGAAGTTTGGAATCATGTCGTGAGCATATTTTTCCATGTAATCTACCCAAGCTGGACAACAAGATGTGATTAGAGGTAAAGTTCCACCTTTAGTCAGTCTTTCTACAAATTCGCTTCCTTCTTCCATAATGGTTAAGTCAGCTGCAAAGTTTGTATCAAATACAGCATCACAACCAATTCGTCGTAACGCCGCATAAATCTTACCTGTGGTTACTGCACCTGGAGCCATTCCAAATTCTTCCCCAATTGCAACACGAACGGCTGGAGCCATTTGAGTAACTACGGTTAAATTTGGATCTCGAATTGCATCGAGAACTTTTTGAGTTTCGTCTCGTTCGTAGATAGCACCTACTGGACAGTGTGCCGCACATTGACCGCACTTGATACATGGAGTTTCGTTTAATAGAATGTCCCCAGCACCCGCCATCCGAGTTTGTTCTCCGCGTCCGATAAATTCGAGAGCCCATACATCTTGAAGCTGTTGACAAACAAGTGCACAACGACCGCAATGGATACATTTTGTTGGGTCTAGGATGATAGATGGAGATGATTCATCTTTTGGCAAGAAGTGAACGTTTCGTGCAAATGGGATATCTCGAATTCCGAATTCGGCAGATAGAGTTTGCAATTCGCAACTGTTGTTTCTTGCACATTTTAGACAATCCGATGGATGGTCCGCTAACGTCATTTCGATAACGGTTTTTCGGATTTGTTGAAGTTCTGGGTCGTGAGTAATATAGTTTTGCCCTTCGACTACTTCGGTTGCACATGCTCGAACTAATTTTGGAGAAATTCCATTTTTATCTTCGACTTTAACAACACAAATCCCACACGCTGCCCAAGGTTCTAAATCGGGATGCGCACAAAGCGTAGGAATTTTAACGCCAGCTTTCTTAGCTGCTTCTAAAATTCTACTTCCTTTATTAACTTGGATTTCAAACCCATTGATTTTTACATTAACTGTTTCCACAGATCTACTCCTTAACCTTTGATAATAGCGCCGAATTTACAGCTGTCAAAACATTGACCACACTTAATACAAGCCACTTGGTCAATAACGTGAAGTGCCTTAACGCTTCCAGAAATACAATTAACTGGACATTTTCGAGCACACAAGGTACAACCCTTACATTTTTCTTCGATGACAGTAAAGCTGATAAGTGATTTACACTTTCCAGCCCCACATTTTTTATCTACAAGGTGACTTAAATATTCATCTTTGAAGTAGTTCATAGAAGATAAAATTGGGTTAGGAGCCGTTTGACCTAGACCACAGAGGGCTGCCTTTTTCATGGAATTTCCAATTTCTTCCATTTGATCTAAGTCATCCATGGTTCCTTTGCCTTTAGAAATTTTATCTAAAATGTCATATAATTTTTTAGTTCCAATTCGGCAAGGAGCACATTTTCCACAAGACTCTTCTACACAGAATTCTTGGTAGAATTTAGCTACGTCGATAATACAGTCATCTTCGTCCATAACAATCATACCACCAGACCCCATCATGGAACCAATTTTAACAAGGTTGTCAAAATCGATTGGAGTGTCTAAGTCCGCTTCGGTAATAACCCCACCAGAAGGCCCACCAGTTTGTACTGCTTTAAATTTTTTGCCATTTGGAATTCCACCGCCGATATCAAAAACGATTTCACGGAGAGTGATTCCCATTGGCACTTCTACAAGCCCAGAATTTTTAATTTTACCAGTAAGAGCAAAAACTTTTGTTCCAGATGATTTTTCTGTTCCAATGGAAGCAAACCATTTTCCACCCTTTAAAATGATAACAGGGATATTAACCCAAGTTTCTACGTTGTTAATAACGGTTGGTTTATTCCAAAGCCCACAAACAGCTGGGAATGGAGGTTTAGGTGTTGGCATCCCTCGTTTCCCTTCGATTGAAGAGATAAGTGCGGTTTCTTCACCACAAACGAAAGCACCTGCTCCAAGACGAATTTCCATATCGAAGTCAAAACCACTTCCTAGAATGTTTTCGCCTAACAATCCCATTTCCCGAGCTTGTTCCATAGCAACTTCGAGTCTTTCGATTGCTAGTGGATATTCCGCTCGAATATAAATCATTGCTTTTGTAGCACCGACAGCATAACCACAAATAGTCATTGCTTCGATTAATGAGTGTGGATCCCCTTCTAATGTAGAACGGTCCATGTATGCACCTGGATCCCCTTCGTCTGCGTTACAAACAACATATTTTTGATCGGCTTCTACGCCTTTAGTAAAGTTCCATTTTAGCCAAGTTGGAAAACCTGCTCCACCCCGACCACGAAGTCCAGAATCTTTAAGTTCGTTAATAACATCGTCTGGAGTCATGTCGAAAAGAACTTTTTCTAATGCAGCATAACCATCTCGTGCTAAATATTCTTCAATTTTTTCTGGGTCGATGAGACCACAGTTTCGAAGTACAATTCGTACCTGTTTTTGATAAAATTTCATGTTGTCAGAATCTGCTACTGCAACCGCATTTGCACCTGTTCCTTCTTTATAAAGAAGTCTTTGAACCACACGACCTTTTAACAAGTCTTCTTTAACAAGTTCTTCGACATCGTCTGGAGTTACTTCGACATAGAAAGTTTCGGAAGGAAGGATTTTTACAATAGGTCCTTTTTCGCAGAAACCAAAACACCCAGTTAGTACAACTTGAACATCTTTATCGAGTCCATTTGCTGCTAGGTGTTTGTCAAATTCTGTTTTAATTAAATCTGCTTTGGAGGAAAGACAACCTGTTCCACCACAAATTAGTACATAGCTTTTATAGGCCATTGATTTTCTCCTAGCTTAAAATATCTGCTGCAGGTTTGTCATAAATATGTTCTGCAACAAGTTGTTTTTCTACAATATGCTTTTCTACAATTTCTTTTACAAGATCTGAAGAAACCTTTCCATAAATGGTATCTGGCATTTCTGGAGCTTTTACTTCTACAGTAGGTTCTACGTGACAAAGTCCCATACATCCAGTTTGTTTAACAGTTACATTTGTAATTCCCTTTGAATTTAATTCGGTCACGAATTGGTCTAAAACCTCTTTCGCCCCGGATGCAATTCCACAAGTTCCCATTCCGATGATTACAGTAATATTTTTTTCTGAATTATCTCGGTTATGAAGAGCACTTTTTGATTGATTTCGAAGAGCTCGAAGTTCTTCTAATGTCATTTTTGCCATCTTTTACTCCTTAATATAATCTTCTTGCGATTGGATAAAATCTTTTAGCAAAGACAAAGTCTCGACATCTTCTAAATTACCCAATATCTCTATTAGCTCACTACGGCTTAAATCGTAGGATCTAATTTCTCCGTTATTTGCAATGCCTTTTCTATGTAATTCCAACTCGAAATCTCCAGAAAAAAGGAAGGCGGAAACCCACAACGAAGAAGGATTTCCAATGGGAGGACAATCGATATTGCTTAAGTCTAAGGAAAAAACCAATGTGGTTCCAACTCCTAATTCGGACTCAAGCGAGACGTCTCCACCCGCTTGCTCCACCGTCTGATAAAGAAAAGGGAGCCCTAATCCTACCTTCCGATGCTTGTGCTTAATTCCATCTGTAAACCAAGGATCTATGACCTTTTTTACAGTCTCTTTGTCCATCCCTTTTCCGTTGTCTGTCAATTTAACCGTTAAACTTTTTTCATCTTCTAGCCATTCTAGTTTGATGATAGAAGCGTTTGCCTCGACAGAATTTTGGTAAAGGTCTAGCACCATATCACAAATAGAGGCGTGCACAAATTAGCCTCTAAATTTATCGATAATTCCAGCAACCTCGTTCGCTTGAACTTTCCCAAAAACATGTTCGCCCACAAGCATAACGGGAGCCAACCCGCAACAACCTACGCATCGAACCGATTCGTAAGAAAAGTTTCCATCGGCAGTGACTTCTTTAAGACCAACACCTAGAACTTTTTGTAATTCGGTTAAAAGTGGCTCTGCCCCTTTCAAATAACATGCGGTCCCCATACAAACTTGGATTTTGTTTTTTCCTGGTTTTGTAAGATTGAAAAAATGATAAAAGGTAACTACACCATAAATTTTAGCCAATGGCACATCAATCATGGTGGAAACTTTCATCGCCGCTTCTCTGGAAATATAACCAAACTCTTGTTGTACTTTATGTAATATCATAATTAAATTGCCTGGTTTTGACTTCCATTCTTCGATAAATGCTGTTAGCCCATCGGAAAATGTTACATCATTTGCAATGTCGTTAAACATACAACCTCCTCTTTTTTCGATAAAATATCTTTTTAATTCTAAATCATAATTGCTTATTTGACAAGAAGAATTTTTTGAAAAAGTAGATTATTTTCATATATTATATAAAGTTATATATACTTAACTCTGTTTTTCCTCGCCAATCGATATAATAGAGCTTTTTTTATCGATATAGTTTATCGATTGTAATGTTGTCACAATTCTCTTGATTTTTTAATTAATATGTTCTAACTTTTATTCATGATATTACCTAATGCTCATTTTCATTCTCCCCTATCAACAAGCCTCTCCTTTTCTCAAGACAAAGCTCTTTTTTTTCAAGCCTTTGGGATCCACCCTTGGGATGTCACAGATAAGAGCACTCCTATTCCTACCAACGAACTTCTAAACTATGATGCGATAGGTGAAATCGGACTCGATTTTTCACTCAAACGAGCCCCTACTCAAGACCATCAGCAACACCAAATAGCTCTCTTAAAACAACAACTTGCACAAGCAAAGGCCCTAAACAAACCAGCCATCCTTCACCTTGTTCAGGCATGGGAACCCTTTCTTGCGACCTTAAAATCTTCATCCCACTCCACACCGCTTATGCTTCATCGATACACTGGCAACCATCAACAAATCCAGGCACTCCTTAAAATCCATCCTATAAGCTTTTTTTCATTTGCACAATTTAACCTGGATTACAGCCCTAAAAAAGCACTCGCCATCAAGGAGTGCCCCATCGATAACCTTTTACTCGAAGACGAATCTGTCACCGACGCAACGGCACCCAATCCAGACTTCTTCCAATTTTACCAAGATGTTGCAAAATTCCGAGAAATTCCTTTGCAAACTTTAATCGAAACAATAGCGAAAAACCTAAAAACCTTTTATAATAAATCATGAGTCACTTTGCAAAACAATTTTCTAGAACACGACTTCTCATCGGGGACAAGGGACAAGAACAACTTCAGCAATCCTTTGTTTTAATCGTGGGGCTTGGAGCTGTTGGCGGCCACGCCCTTGAGGGCATAGCCCGCGCGGGCGTGGGACATATCCGCATTGTTGACTTTGACCAATTCGATGAAACAAATATTAATCGACAGTTACTTGCCACCCATGCGACCATTGGAAAATCTAAAACAGAGATTGCTTTTAATCGAATTTTAGAAATCAATCCCAATTGCAAAGTCGACCGCCAAGAGACTTTTTACGAGCAAGGCAAAGAAGAACTCCTTTTTGCGCCTGCATTTGGGAAAAATAGACCCAGCCTCGTTATCGATTGCATCGATTCTTTTGCCTCAAAAGTCAGCCTGCTTGCCTCTTGCCTAAAACGAGAAATTCCTGTTTTATCTTCCATGGGTGCCGCTCGCCACACCGATGCCTTTGCCATCAAAGTTGCAGATATTTCCAAAACAAGCCACTGCCCACTTGCCAAAAAAGTTCGCCTTGCCCTAAGAGAACAAGGATTTTCCAAAGGAGTAACCACCCTCTTCTCTACCGAAGAAATCCAGCCATCTCAATTGGCAAAGAGCCCACAGCCAAGCCAGGCAGATCAGACTAGCACACAAGAGAACTGGAAACAGACTAGGCTTCCCCTTGGGAGCTTACCCACTATCACCGCACTATTTGGGACGCATTTAGCCCATTTAGCTATACAAAAAATCATTTCGGAGGAAACATAATGGCACCTAAAATTATTTATGTTGCAGGATTTAGACAACACGCAGGAAAAACAACAGCAAGCATCGGACTCATATCTGCTCTTTTAAAGTATTTCAAACCAGAAGAAATTGGCTACATCAAACCGGTGGGGCAAGAAATGGCGACCCTCGCCAACGGAAAAAAAATCGACAAAGACGGCAAACTGATTCAAAAATTTTGCCTACCCGATTTGGACATGGAACATGTTTCACCCGTTAAAATTGCATCTGGTGTAACAAAAGCCTATCTCTCATCCGACGACAAAGGCAAAATCACTCAAGATTATATCAATGAAATAAAAACTGCCATAGAAGGCTTAAGCGACAAAAAGGTCATAATTGCCGAGGGGACAGGACATCCGGGAGTAGGGAGTATTGTCGGCCTTTCTAACGCCGATGTTTGCAAGCTCATAGGGGCTAATATCATTTATTTAGCTGGTGGAGGCCTTGGAAAATCGCTTGACATGCTCTCTGCCGATTTATCTTACTTCGCATGCAAAGGCGTTCCCGTCTCTGGGATTGTATTTAATAAACTAATTCCTAATAAAGTCGATAGCATGAAAAGCCTTATCACCGACAAACTTCTAAATGAGATGTATAGCGAATTTAATCAAGAATTAAATATTTTCGGTTTTCTTCCAGAAATACAATTCTTAAATAAACCCTCCATGCACCTCATCATGGATAAATTTAAAGAGTCCATTCCTGTCGGGGATCCAAATAGTGAAGCGTGGACTCGCCCCCTAAATAAATTTAGAATCATTTCCTTACCGCACAATCTTTTCGCTCCTGAAGAACATCTATACCCCAACGACGTGGCCATTGTCCACGCCGCATCACTCCGACGGCTCAATAAAATTATCAAGCACAATAAAAGTTTGCCAGAAAAACTTGCAGGAATCATTTTAACTTGCTCAAAAAAATCAGAAGTTATCCAATCAAGTATTAAAATCCTAGAACAATCCCACATACCGGCCCTTTTTGTCCAGGAAGATACAGCAACGACAAGTATCAAACTAGAGAACTGTATCGAAAACACCAAACTCCAAACCTATGACGAAACAAAGATTCAAAACATCTTCGATCTTTTCCAAAACCATTTCGACATCGAAAAATTTATTAGTACATATAAACTCCTCGATTAAATTTCGCTTCGTATACGCAAAAAGGACTGCCGGAGGCAGTCCTTTTTTTATAACTTTTCGTTACCAACGATATTCTTAGTTAATCGTTTGGGCAGCTCCTAATAGCGCATTAACTTCTTCTTCGGTCGCTCTTACCCATTTTTGAGTTGCACCGAAAACACCTCTTTTGTCCATAGACGCACGAAGGGAGAGATTGTCTCCACTATAGATGACACGGCAATAAAACATTCCACCATCGTTAGGATTAATGATATGGCCATTTCCCCATTGCCCCTCTTTTTCATAAGATAAGTTCCACATTAAGACAGAACCAATTACAGGGGTTTTACTTATATCTCCTTGATAAGGATGCGCTTTATAGGGTTTTTTCTTGCATTTTGAAAGCAAAACAGTTTCGTCGACGCCCTCAGAATAAAGAACTTTTGCAAAAAGTTTTCCCTCTTCAATGAGAAACTCCCAGTAACCTGCCACTGTTTCACCATCTTTTGCAATATTTTTCCAATACCCAACGACAGGGTCGGTTGTTGTCTCCTCTGCATAGAGCAAATGCGAGAAACTAACAAAAGCAATTAACAATAATATAATTTTTTTCATCTTTCCTCCAAAAAAAAGCTGTCTTAAAGGGATTGCCTTTTAAAACAGCTTTTTCTTTAAAACAATTTTAGTTTCCTGCTTTCGCCGCTTCTAGTGCCGCATAAGCCTCTTCTTTAGTTGTTCGTACCCATGTTTGAGATCGGCCAAGAACTCCTAATTTGTCGATAGAGCCTTTCATGACAAGCTTATCACCTTGCGCTGTGACTCGGACATAGTACATGCTTCCGCTTTCTGGGTCGATAATTCGACCTTTTTCCCACAAGCCTGCTTTTTTAAAGCTCATGTCCCACATTAAAAGAGTGTCTATTAAAGGCAATGTTCCAAGATCAACACCTTTTAATGGATAAGGTTTATAAGTTTTTCCAGCACATTCTGTTAATAGCATATCTACGGGTTCGCCAATAGCATAAATCATTTTTCCACTTAGAGTCTTTCCTTCTAAGTAAAGTTCCCAGTAACCTGTTTCTGTTACGCCATCGTCATCGATACTCTTCCAAAATCCAATTGCTAGATCGTTAGCAAGGTCGTTAGCTGCAACAAACGATACTGCAACCAATGTCATTAATAATACTAATGCAAATTTTTTCATTTTTGCCTCCTTAATATTTTATATTGTCGCTCATATTTTAAAAAAAAGCAATCTTTTTTTTAATTTACTTATCGATTACTCTTCGATATTATTTCTACAAACTCTAAAACCCACTCGAATATCGGGGTCTTCGGAATGTTGCTTCCCTCTAAAGGCCGTTCCCATAGTTAAGAGTGACTCGGTAAATGAACCGCCTCGGATGGCCTTATAGCCCTCATAGAGGGGCATTTTAGGTTCCTCTGGACCTAAAGGGTCATTTTTAGGATCGGAACTATAATCATCAAACCAATCAAAACACCACTCGGAAAGATTTCCATTCATGTTATGAATATCGACAAAATTGGGAATCTTTTCACCTACGGGCTCCATCAACATATCTGAAAACTCTGTCGCTCCGGTTAAATTGGCAACTGCAAAATGTTTGCTTTTCTCGGTCACCTGAGTCGAATCGGATGTCTTATATAAGTCAAAATCTCCACTCACTTTATTTGGATGCATAAAATGTTGCACCCCTTCATCATCTTCTAAGTAGCGGGCAGCATATTCCCATTGCGATTCCGTGGGCAAGGCAAATCCATTTTTACCTTGCAGAAAGTCCTTGGTTCGTATAATAGAATTTAAATCATCAAAGATTTTGAGGTTTTCCTCTTTAGAAATATCGGCATTGCGTATAGGGGTTTGAACAATGTCTGTTTGTACATAGACACATTTTAGGTCACGCGAATCCGTTGCATTGACATATTCGGTTAAAGCATTGCACCAAACAACTGCATCGTGCCAGGAAATTCCAAGAACTGGCAAATT
>CAYJGX010000020.1:0-5175 GCA_964369795.1 uncultured Spirochaetaceae bacterium | reverse complement strand
CCATTGGCAAGCGGCGTTATCTCTTTTGAAATTTCGTAAAGATTTTCGGAGGTATCCCAAAAAGAGAGTTTTATTAAATAGAGTTGATCATTGATTAGTTCATCGAGAACTAGTGAGGTTGTGGCCTCTACTTTTGGTATAGTAAGTGATTCTTCATTTGTTGAATCTTTTTCTTGCCAAACAACATTTAATTCTTTAAAATCGCCTTCTACAGGGGGCCGCCATTCAACAAGAATTTGATTGCTTGCAGGAGAAAATTCTATGTCACTTTCTATAGGTGTCGCAAGGGCTACCGCATCTTGCGCAACAATGGGGTAATCGCTTTGCTTTTGAGCCCCATTTCCTGCATAGTCGAGTGCCACCACGTTAACTTCGTAACTATATCCATTTGTCAGACCAGATAAATCGCATTTGTAATATGCATAGTTGTCCTTAGGGTCTTTCCAGTAGTATATTGAATCTGCATTAAAGGCTTCTTCCTGTGGGATAGTGGCAACAACCGTCCTACTAAGCCCTACGATTCCAAGCCAGATTTCGATTTCTTTAAAGTCATCCTCTTTCTCCACTCTAAAATAGATTGTAAATCGACGCCCCTCGGCCTTATCTGTATCTTCACCTTGGAGTTTATAGTAGTAGATGCCATTTTCTAGTTGATATCGGGAGTCGGTTTCCTCGCTATAGAACATTTCGGGTCGCGCGGGCGGAGTTCCGTCTGGGTTAGCATCGATGTATACGATATTAGAATAATTCCCCCAAATATCTTTTGCCTTGGCAAAAAAGTTATAGTTGTATCCATTTGTTAGACGAGAGACAATAAGGCTAGCCTCTTCACCAGGGGAAGAGGGGACAAACCGGTTGTCTACCGTCTCTCCATTTGCATCGGTTGCCCAAATCAGAACCCCGTCTAAATCTGGATTCGTTGGCGAAGTCCAACTAAGGGTAATTTCCGCTTTCCCTCGGGCAGCGCTAAAGTGAGACACAGGGGGTTGTTTGTATTTAAGTAAAGGGATTGCTCGTTTTTGAATCCCAATAGTTTCATTGCCCCATTTATCGCGTCCTACGAGCAAGAAGGTATATTCTGTTCCATTGGTTAGGTTAGAAATATAGGTTCCCGCGGGATTTATAGGAAGTTCATACAATGCAAGCTCTTTATTGATGTCTGTGACCACTCCGATATAGAGTAAGGATTGGGCAAAGTTTTTTTCTTTTGGCTCGACCCAACTGATAAATATTTTGCCATCTAGTGGGACAATGGTCACATCTGCTATTTCATAGTTTAGAAACCCTGTTTCTGGGTTGATGTTTTCATTACATGATGAGATTAAAAAGATTAAGAAAAAAGATAGAAAAAGATAAAGACTCTTCATATTGATAATTATAACTCAACTTTTTATTTTTAACAAACTTAATTTGTTGTTAATAGAGATAAATTTTAGGATTTATTTATTGAGAATCTGAATCTCTTCTATCGTGAGCCTAGTGGCTTCTTGTATGCTTTCTATTGATAGGTTCATTTGTAAGAGAGTTCTTGCAACTTCAAGTTTTGCTTTCTTTTCGCCTTGTTCTATGCCTTGCTTTAATCCTTGTTTTATGCCTTGCTCTTTCCCCTGTGCAACTCCGAGTTCGCGTTCATATTTGAGCATAGAGGCTTGTCCCGCTAAAAATATTTCCCTTTTCTTATAGGCTTCCATCAGTTTTTTATCTTGTCTAAAGTGGTCGTAGGTTTCAATCGCCTTTTTCATAATTGCTTTTTCTCTCATGATCTCTTCCTTGTCTTTCTCAAAACTCTTGCTTGAAAAAAATTCATGCCATCTTTTTAGTCCATTTTCTTTTAGGTGTTTTGATGGTTTTGATAATTCTAGCATATGGACTAGAAATTTGTCACTACTAACTCGATTGGTTTCTCTGCAACGAATTTCGTGGGTCGAATGGGTGATAAACTTTTCCCGCTCAAAATCGAAGTTGATGACTCCCACACAGATAACTGGGTGTAGATTTTGATAGTTGTCCCCCACCTCTTTTTGGGAAGTGTAGGTTTCGCCCCAGTAGTGCAAAATTCGATCGAAAAACTTTCGGTTTCCCGAGGATTGGATCTCGACAATAACCGTTTTCCCCGAACAAGTTTTTGCTCTTACATCCACCACCGTTTGCGAATCTTCGATATTATCTTTAAGATTAAAGGGCGAAACCACCTTAACACTTAAAAAAGTCTCCATCTCTGAATCTTTCATGATGCAGTTTAGAAAATCAAGAAGCAAATCTTCGTTGCCCTCTTTCGAGAAAAGGTATCGGGTAAAAAAATCATTTATCCGCGAAATCTCAAATCCATTATAGTCCAAATTAGCCTTTTTCTCAACTCTCTTTTTCATTTTAACACCTCTACATACTTATAATCGTAAAAGTGAAAATTGGACAAAAAAGGTTAAAATTAATAAAAAAAGAGCCCTCTTTCGAGAGCCCTTTCATTAAAGTTTAACCAGCTAGGTCAAATTATTTAATTAAGTGTTGGATTGCAGGGAAAGTCCATTCGCCATACATTCCAGTTTCTGGATTCTTTTCGTATCCTGTTTCTTTGTTAAGATTCCATTGAGCCATAACCCATGAATCTCCCCATACAGAAGTATCTACGTTAATAAATCCAAATGCACTCACACGGATATTTACATTTGCGGAAACACCTGTTTTAAAAACATAATCTCCTGTGTATAGGTCGTCAAAACTAACCAAGTCTACATCTGCAACTTCATTAAATGCGATACCGCCATCGACAGTATTTGTATTTAACATAGATTGAGATCCATCCATGATTTCTGCATTAAAATCTGCAAATTCTCGTAGAGTTACAGAAACACCTAATGCTCCGTATAGACAAAGACCAGCACTTTCTTCTAAGGTAATTCCTAGACCAGCTGACAATTTTGGATATAACCCATCGAACTCAGGAACTGAAAATTTTGCTGTTGACTGTGAAGTATCCCAATCTGCATCTACACCATCTTTTTCTGCACAAACTCGTAACTCTGTAGTTTGAGAAACGACCATTTTTACAGATGCATTTAAACGAGGATTGATATGCAAGCTTACATCAAATTGTGGTTGTAAAATGATAGGAACAGGACCTGCCATGATTGTGATAATTCCGTAGTTAAGTTTAAACAATGGAATTGTGAAAGTTTGATTGTAGTTAATACCTGCGTCTACAATTAAGTTTGTGTCAAGTTTAGCACCGATGTCAAAGATTGCATAAGTTGTTTTAAACTGCTCGATTTTTAGGTCGATGTTGATGTTTGGTGATAGAGTTAGTTTCCCGCCAATGTTGAATTTGACAATTTGTGATGCAATTTGAGCTGCGTCAGTATCTGAAGTTCCTGCCCATTCTGCAATTTTGTCGACCATATTGACATTGCCTAAATCGATGTCGAAAGCACCACTAAAAGTAATTGCCTTTGCATCGATTGCTCGACCTTCTACACTTTCGATGTCTGCGTTTGATAAGTTAGTCGAGAAGTTAAAGTTTGCATCTTGAAGTGCATTTTCTAGTAAACCGTTTTCTACAGTTAAAGTAACAGAGCCATCTCCATTATCTGCAACTGCAAGAACCTTGTACAAACGCCCACCTGGAGTTTGTTCGGTATCGTCTAAAATGATGTGACTGCCAACCATAAAGTCGCTAACAGCACCTTGCATGACAACTGTATTTCCTGTTTCTTCTTCGCTTACAGCTGTGACTGCGTCCATACTTGCGCCTCGGAAAATTTGCGTTCCCTGTGCTGGAACCGCCGTATTGACCGAACGTGTAGCTGCTGGATCGGCACAACTAAAGACGAAAAGCAAAGCAAATACAGTTAAAGCTGTCAAGATTTTTTTTACATTCATAAATCTTGCCTCCTTAATATATTCTTGTATACTATTATCGGGCTAAACCCGAAATCTGTCAAGTATTTTTTCACATAATATAACTTTTTTTATACATTCAGCCTGCAAAAAGTTTACCATGAAAACATTGTCGCACGATTATAGGTGACATTATTCCAATTCGATCCGTTATCGTAAGAAATTTGCAAAATAACCCCGTCATTAAAACAAGGTCCCGCAATTTGAGTATATTCACCATCGGTGGATTTATCGAATGTGCGCACATGCAGATTGGACGTTTGACCAAATTCTTTATAGTTTATTTCTAGGTACAAGTACGGGTCATTCACATTTGTCCATTTGAGACCATAAATACGCCAACCACGGTCGAGTTCAATCTCCATTCCTCCATATCGCACCGATTTAAAGTAGAGATCGTGATACCACCATCGCGAAAGAGCATATTCAACGCTATTAAACCCTGGAAGACTGCTGCTTTTCGCACGAATTGCTTCTGCAATCGCTTTCCCCTTGATCCCATTATAGATATATTCTTTGTAGTGAAGTCGATTTGTATAGTTTATATATTCGGCACTTGTTGCAGCATCTTTGCCCTTTAAATTGCTAGGAACTCGCCATGGATTGGTAGTGAAATCAAAATCGCGTGGATTGTTTTTTGTGTAATCCGAGCCTTCATGGATTAATTCCTCATCCGCGTTCGACGCAGTCCAATAGTCATTCCAAGGGATGTCGCTCCAAAGGAGGTCTTTGCTTGCAAGGTAGGTGAGTTCGAGGGCAAGGTTGGCAAGTTCGCGAGAGTCAGTTTTTCGCTTTCCTGCGAGAGTTCGTTGGGTAAAATCGAGATCTCCTGTGGCAACTTTTGAGCCTTGCGAACCATGATTTTTGGGTTCTACGAAGGGTTCAATCCAAAAATAGACCTCAAAGGGGGGACAGCCATATTCACCATCTGGAGCCATTGCCGCTATCCCTAGCTTAGAGAGATCAAAACAGGGTGCATTCTGGGAATAAACAAAAGAGGTTACATCTTTTCCAACTTCGTCAATTTTGTATTCATAAAAAGATTCGCTATCGTTTGCGAAACTATTAATATGATAGGGGGTAGTTGCGTAAATGTGATAGCCGTCGACATAAGGCAAGGCATCCCAGCTAAGCTCGATTTTCCCATCTAAATTTCGAGTAGCAGTCGCATTTTTTGGAGAATATCCATCGACTAACGAAAATAGATAATTTGAGGTTAATGTTTTTTTGATTGTTTTGTCGGGACGGGTATGTAAACGCTCTAAATAATAAAGATTGTCT
>CAYJGX010000019.1:22313-28189 GCA_964369795.1 uncultured Spirochaetaceae bacterium | reverse complement strand
CAGAGAATAAGGAAGTTGCCATGGGGTTTCAAGAAACATTGCGTGCATATAGAGAGCAATTCATCGCGGAAGGCAGAAATGAAGGTTTAGCTATTGGGATTGCAGAGGGAAATGTCATCGGACATGCAGAAGGACATGCAGAAGGACATGCAGAAGGACATGCAGAAGGACGAATTGAAGAACGTCGCGACAATGCTAAGTCAATGAAAAATGAAGGCTTAGATTTCAAGCTTATTGCTAAAATAACCGGTTTGTCCATTGAAGAAATAGAGTTGTTATAATTCAATAAGGATGAATTAAAATAAGACCCGCAAAACTTTCTATTAAGAAGGTTTTGCGGTTTTTTTATTGAAAAAAAGGCGGATTAAACTGCGTTAGTGGGCGCCGGAAGTACCCCACAGCAAATTGCATGGGCAATTTGCGAGGAGTACGCTAGAGCACACGACCCGCCCGAAGGGCGGGGAACGCCCAAAGATAAAGAAATAGGCATTCAGCCTCTTGACCCGAAAGGATTTGGAGAGTATACTTTTAATATCTGAAATTAAGGATTAGATTTTATCTGATATAGGAGGAAATATGGAACAATCTACACTTGGGACAATTACGCTAGTTTTAAAAAACAGACTCGAATCGGCAAATGCGGTGAACGAGGTCATTTCCAAATTTGGTGGAACTGTTATTGGGCGAATTGGTTTGCCATATGAAAAGCGTAATTTAAACATTATCACTCTTGTAGTCGATGCAACAACCGACGAAATTGGGGCTTTGACGGGACAATTAGGCCAACTTCCAGAGGTTACGGTAAAATCTTCTCTAGCAAAATTTTAATAATTAGAGGAGTTTGTAATGGCAAGCGAACAAACGCAAGGTGTGAGTCTCTCTAAATGGGCGAAAGACCAAATTAAACAAGACGAAATAGATAGATATTTAATAGACGGAAAAGATTTTATCGACGACGAGAAAATAAATTCGCTTTTAGATTCAGCAAAAACAAAAAAAGCATCTCCAGAAGAAATTCGCAATATTATACAAAAGGCATTTGACATCAAACTAATGAATGATGAAGATGTAGCGGCGCTTGTAAATGTTAGCGACCCTGCTTTACGCGAAGAGGTTTTTGAGGCCGCAAAAAAAGTAAAAGATAAGGTTTATGATAATCGAATTGTACTTTTTGCCCCTTTGTATTTAGGGAGCAAATGTGTCAATGGGTGCAAATATTGCGGGTTTAGAGATTGCAACGAGGGAATACAACGTCGTGTTTTAACTCAGGAAGAAATTCTAGCAGAAACACATGTACTGGCAACGGAAATTGGACATAAGCGTTTAGTTGTTGTCTTTGGTGAGCACCCCGATACAAATGCAGATTATATGGCAGAATCGATGAAGACGATTTACGGATACCACGAAAGAGTCCGAAATGGTGAAGGGGTTATTCGTCGGGTGAATGTCAATGCGGCTCCGCTTTCGATTGCCGATTTAGACAAAATTCGTCTGGCTGGGGTTGGGACTTATCAAGTTTTTCAAGAGACTTATAGCCACGAAACCTATGCAAAGGTACACCCCGCAAACAGTATTAAGGGAAATTATGGATGGCGGCTTTATGCTCATCACAGAGCGATGGAAGCGGGTATCGATGATGTTGCTATTGGGACGTTGTTAGGGTTGACCGATTGGCGTTTTGAAATTATGGGGATGGTTGCGCATGCACGGGCATTGGAAACTCGATTTGGGTTAGGGCCGCATACTGTTTCGGTTCCTCGGTTAGAGCCAGCTGCTGGGGTCGATTTTAGTTGGGTTAAGGATTGGGTAAGTGACGAGGATTTTAAATATTTGGTTGCCGTCTTGCGGCTTGCCATTCCCACTGCGGGTCTTATTGTGACCAACCGAGAAAAGCCAGAAATGTTACGGTCATTGGTGGATATTATTACTCAGCGGGATGCCGACTCTCGGTTGGGTATTGGTGCCTATGCCGATGCCTCTAAGAGAGGCAAATTTAAGAAACATTTAGAAGAAGGCGTTCCAGAAAATCAAGAGGCAGAGAGACAACAATTTGTATTAGGGGATACTCGAAGCTTAGACGCCATTATTCGTGAACTCGCTGCAGATGGTCACATTGTCTCCTTTTGTACTGCCGGTTATCGTTGTGGACGGACGGGTAAAAAGATTATGAATCTACTAAAAACGGGAGTAGAGGGCTGCTTTTGCAAGCTAAACGCAGTGCTTACATTTCGAGAATGGTTAGACGATTTTGCCACCCCAGAGACAATGCGCATTGGCCAGGAAATTATCGATAAAGAACTTGCTGCCGTGAAAGAGCGAGTAGGAGGGGATTATACTCCTATTCTTTATGAGAAGTTTATGGAAACCTATCAAAAAATTGTCGATGGAAAACGGGATTTGTATTTTTAATTGATATTCGCGAAAGAGGAAAATCTTAATATGGATGAAATAGAAATATATAGTAATAAGAAACTTTAAGAGTTATATTATGAAATACCGCTAGATGATAAACAGATCGCACTTTTACGTCGCTATTTTAGAGCGATGGCAAACTTGTATGGGATTGTTCCTATTAAAAAAGTAGTTTCTATTATTATGGAGCAGAATGCTGGAAAATTCACTAAAAAACAGCTAGTAGATTTTTCTAATATTGCACGGCACGAGAATGACATCTATTCTATCTTAGGGGATGATGAAGTCTATTCTGATGGAAAATCATCGGCACCTGTAGAGAGAACATTATACGATTTTGATTATTTGTACGATAATGATTTCTTCTATGAAACGCGTGAAAGACAGCAAGGAAAAGAATATTATATTCCTAAGAAAACTGAGTTTTTACGTCACTCTAAAGATTATTATTATGAAAATACTCCTGGGATTGAAGAGCTAGAAATCTTTATTTCTAAAAAACTAGGTGCGAGTGAGTGGACTACTAAGCGACTTCTTACTTTTATATATAACGAAAGTAGAGAGATGAGTTCGAACGTAGGTGGAGCTCTTGAAGCTCTGAACGACTTTGTAAGGCCTTTGTCTCAAGAAGAAGCAGAAACTTTTCTTTCTTTGTATACGGTATTTAGAAATAATACTCGACTTCATATTCATTTAGGGCATACTCCAAATGAAATGATGGATACATGCGAGAAGTTTACCGGCACGCCAAAATTTGGTTTTGGTCCAGGTATTCGAGAGCTAATAAAAAATAAAGAAATGGATCCAATCGAAATGTTAGCAAAATACTCTACCATGAATTTGCCAAATGAAGCTATGTGTGAACCCTTAATGCAGTCGTTTGCAAAAACTTTTTTAGATAATCCAGAATTTTCTAATGTCGGTCGAAACGATTCTTGTCCTTGCGGTAGTGGAAAGAAGTACAAAAAATGTTGTGGCAAGTAGTGCTGCTTGACTTTGCATCAGCGCATCCTTGCGCAAGTCCGTATAGCGCGACCCCACTTTTACTTATTAAAAAGGGGGCATACCCTAAAAAATTGCATTTTTCCGCAGAGTTATGCTAAAATAAATTGAGGTTTTTATATGTTTAAATATTTAACTTTTGAGTTGTTAATGCTTTTAGTGGTTGCAAGCGTGGGCTTTGCATCGGGGCAAAATGAAGTTTCGGTAGATAGTTTTCCTTTCTTTCCGGCTACGCCACGCAACCCTGAGGCAATAGAATTAGAGGCGCCCATTAAGAGCTGGGACGAAGCGATTCCACTTGGGAATGGGATGACGGGTATTTTGATGTGGGGTGAGGGCAGTGAATTAAAATTGTCGGTTGACCGAGCGGACCTTTGGGATAACCGAGAAGTTTTAGATACAAAAAAAGATACTTACGCTAAAATTATTGAATGGCAGGGGCAAGGCAAGCATAAAAAGATCTACGAGATTTTCGATAAACCCTACGATACGATAGCCTATCCTACTAAGTTACCAGGTGGCCGACTGGTGGTGAATTTAGGGAGAGGCAACAAACTTGATGAATTTAGCCTATCCTTTAAAACAGGAGTCGGTCAGGCAACTTTTAAAAACAAACAAACTCGTGAACTTGAACTTTTCTTTGCGCAAAAAGATCCAGTTGCCTTTTTGCGATTTCCTTCCGAACTCGGAATAACTCTAGATAACCTCTATTGGGTCTTGCCAGGCGAATCGCGAAGTGGAACCACCTCTAATGGGACTGGCGTTTTTGCCGATTTAGGTTACCCTGCAACTCGGGAAGAGGTTAAAAACGGCATAAAGTTTTTTATTCAGGAGACGACCACCGAGTTTACTTACATGCTTGGGGCAAAATTTATCGATGACGAAACTCTAGCCATTTTTATTTTAACGACTCCTAGTGGGGAGGATCTTTTTGCCGAGGCACAAACCTTTTTAGCGGGTGTTGTAGCAAAAGGGGTGGAAAGTCACAAGAGTGAATCGCTAGCATGGTGGGAGAATTACAACGCGGAGTCGAGCGTTCAAATTGCCGATGAGGGCATCGCCCATCAATATTATTTTACAAAATACCTGCTTGGAGCTGGCGGACGGAAGGGAGCGCCTCCGATTCCGCTACAAGGCGTATGGACAGCAGACACTAATGGTTTGCCCCCCTGGAAAGGCGACTTTCACTGGGATTTAAACATGCAGATGAATTATTGGCCTGTCTTTATGTCGGGAGCAACGGAACAAGCCGACGCTTATACAAAATTTTTAATGGATTTAATGCCAAAATTCCAAGCCTTTTCGCGTGATTTTTATGGGGTCGTTGGGGGGATTGCCATTCCTGGTGTCATGACTTTAGGTGGTGGGGCGATGGGAGGTTGGTTGCAATATTCCTTGTCGCCAGCAAATACGATTTGGGCAGCTCATCATCTTTATTGGCAATGGAAATATGAAAATGATTTTGAATTTTTAAGTGAGCAGGCCTATCCTTTTTTAAAGGGGATTGGAATTTTGTTTGAAGGCTTGCTAAAACCCAATGCAAAGGGGCAATTAAAACTTCCTTTGTCGACTTCGCCTGAAATTTATGATAACAGTCCAAGAGCTTGGCTGCCAACTAATAGTAATTATGACCAATCGCTTATGCTTTGGTTGTATGATGTTTTAGCCGAGCTAGCGATTGAACTTGATAATAACGAAGAAGCTAGGTGGGAGAAATTGCACAATGGACTTGATCCTCTTGCGATTGATAGCGATAATTTGCTTATGTTTGCACCTGGGCGACAATTTAACGAGAGCCACCGCCATCATTCGGCTTTTATGTCGATTTATCCGCTGCAAACGATGGACGCTTTTGGTCCCGATAAAACGGTGGTCGATGCGACTCTTTCGCGGATGGACCAAATTGGAACTCAACGATGGGTGGGTTATTCGCATTCTTGGGCGGCTTGTATGCACGCTATTGCGGAAAATGCAGATAGGGCAGACTGGTATTTGTCTATTTTGGGCTATGCTTATGTTTCTCGAAATGGATTTCACGTCAATGGGGATCAAAAAAATACGGGAACTTGCAGTAGCGACTACCGCCCCTTTACTTTGGAAGGGAATTTTGGTGCCATGCAGGCGGTGCATTTAATGATGTTGCAAAATCGTGGTGATGTAATCCATCTTTTTCCGAGTATCCCAGAGCGTTGGGGCGAATGTGGTTTTACCGACCTTCGAGTTTATGGAAATGCTAAGATTAGTGCAAGCTGGGAAAATAGGCTGGTTTCAAGCATGAAGGTGATTGCCCCTGCGAAGCAGGGCGTCGTGCTTAAATTCGACACGAAACGCCTTCCGGTAGAATGGATTGCTGCAAATGGGATGATAGACGCAAACGGGCTTTGGACGATAAGCCTGGGAGCGGGTGAGACTGCCGAGTTTTAAAAAGGGCAGTTGGTTTTTTTTAGTTTGGGCGTGGCAGT
>CAYJGX010000019.1:12285-22213 GCA_964369795.1 uncultured Spirochaetaceae bacterium | reverse complement strand
TTGAATTATTGCACCTCGTGTGCTACAAACTGCATCAGCTCGTCCATGAGCTAGTCCAGTTTGAATTATTGCACCTCGTGTGCTACAAACTGCATCAGCTCGTCCATGAGCTAGTTCAGTTTGAATTATTGTAACTCGTTGTAATTGCATAGTGCAATTCTAGTTTTTATCGTTTACTTCGCAAACTGTCGGTCTACGCCTATTATCTTTGAACTGCCTATGCAGTTGAAAGGATAGCCGGCTTCGCCCTCACGTATTAAAAACGAGATTATTTGTCGTAAGAAGGAGCAGATTCAGCTATTTCATCGGGCTGAAATGGGATGCTGTTGTAATAAAGTTCATCGGGGCAAATGTCTATTTCGCCCATCCACTCTATGGATAGAGGAGTTGTTTTGACAGAATTAAATACATCTCGGTTTGCAATAGGAGCAAAATAGTTATCTGATAAATAGGGTTTAACATCGAATAGACGAATTTCGTTATTGTCAAATGTAATCTTTAAAATATAATTTGGTAAAGGCAAAACTGCGACTGGATAATAGCTTTTCATAGTTCAATTCCTTTAATCTTGATAACTTCACCATTCTCATTTAAAGCTTTCCATGAGGCTATCAGTTCATCTTCACGATTTAATAACCATGCTTCTAAAAGTTTTTGCTTTTTTTTAGGTAATAATTCTCCAGCTAAAATTTTTCCTTCAAAGGTTATAGATAATTTTTGATTACCGAATACGACATGAACGTGAGGAATGCTATGAGGGCTATTTAATTCTTTAAACATATAAATTAAAATCCCTGCAAAACTAGATATTAGTGGCATGCTTACCTCCGTTACAATCATATTACTCATCTAAATTCCCTTTGTCAAGTTTTAATAATTGCATATAAAACAATTAAAATATCATTGAAGGTAGCACGGCTGATTAGATTTGTTAATTTTTTGGTTTTTTTAATGAAAAGCATCTTGTTTGCTTGACAACTTGACAAGGTGTTGTTATCTTATATTTATGATAGCATTAACTGTAGGTGAATTAAAGGCACAATTTTCTCACGTGATAAGTCAGGTTCAATTAGGGGAAGATGTAGGTGTTCTCTATGGAAAAGCAAAAAAACCTGTTGCAGTCATTACGCAAAAACCTTTATTAGAAAAAAACAACAAAGAAAAAAGAAAGTTAGGGATTTATGAAAATAAGGCAAGTTACTCGGAAAATGCAAATTTTAAAATTTCGGTAGAGGAATTTCTAGGCTTATGACCTATTTGCTAGATACTCATACTTTTATTTGGTCGTTTCTAGATACTCATAAACTTTCAAAGGGAGTGTTAGAAATTTTAGAAGATTCTAAAAATACTATCTATGTCAATACAATTTCATTTTGGGAACTTGCCATTAAAGAGCAACTAGGGAAAATATCTTTTAATAATATCGATATTCGACATTTTCCTAATATTGTCGAACAACTAGGGTTTCAAATTCAAACGAATAGTGCTTACGATTTTGTCACCTATAAAGAGTTACCTCATTTTGCAGAGCATAAGGACCCTTTCGATAAAATGCTTATCCATACAGCTATTCGCAATAATTTAATTCTACTGAGCAAAGATTCTCAATTTGAGCAATACAAAGAATTTGGGCTGCAAATATTTTGGTAGTGTATCTAATGCAGTGGAGTAAATAAAAAAATATTTATTTTGTAATTCTCGCAAAGTTGTGATATAATTCAATTCGGAGTGCTTATGAATATTTTAGTCTTTAATGGTAGCCCAAAGGGAAAAAACAGTTTATCTTTACAAACTGTTTTCTATTTACAAAATCTATTTACAGATGATGATTTTGAGATTATGCATGTTGGGCAAAAAATAAAATCCTTTGAAAAGGATTTTTCGTTAGTTGCAGATAAGGTAGAGTGGGCGGATCTCATTTTTTTTGTTTATCCTGTATATACATTTTTAGTTCCCTCGCAGTTAGTACGTTTTGTTGAACTTCTTAAAATTCATAATATCGATTTTAGAGAAAAAGTAGCAACTCAACTCTCGACTTCAAAACATTTTTACGATACGACTGCGCATCAATGGATATGCGATATTTGTGCCGATTTAGAAATGAAATATATTCGCGGACTATCTGCGGATATGGATGATTTGTTATTTCCAAAAGGGCAAAATGAAGCATTTTCCTTTTGGAAACAGGTACACTTCGATATAGAAAATGAGTTATATTCTCCTGTTTATAAACCAGAAGCTAAATCTAAAACTAAAAAAATGAAGTCTATCGTTCTAAAAGAAATGCCTAAAAAAGAAGATTTTACTGTAGCATTGGTTACAGATTTGTCAAACGATACCGGACAGCTTGTGAATATGATTAATGCATTTATAAATTGCTTCCAGTATACGGTGAAACTGGTTGATATAGGCACTTATCCATTTTCTGGGGGGTGCTTAGGTTGTTTCCGTTGCGCTATTGATGAAAAATGTATTTATAAAGATGGATTTGACTCCTATTTACGAGATGAAATTCAAAGTATGGATGCAACCATTTACGCCTTTGCGATTAAAGATCATGCGATGGGTTCTCGTTTTAAGATGTACGACGATCGCAACTTTTGTAATGGACACAGGCCTGTAACGATTGGTGCTCCGACAGGATATCTTATATCAGGAAATCTATCTATAGAAGAAAATTTGCAAACACTCATTGAAGCTCGAAGTCAAGTTGGTGAAAATTATTTAGCAGGAATTGTAACCGATGAAAAAGATCCAGAAGGGGAAATTTCAGACTTAGCGGTACGATTGGCTTATGCGCTCGAAAACAAACTTCTTTTCCCTCAAAATTTTTATGGCCTTGGAGGACGGAGAATTTTTAGAGATTTAATTTATCTAATGCAAGGTATGATGGCAGCCGACCATGCTTTTTACAAAAAACATAAACTCTACGATTTCCCACAAAAACAATGGAAAACTCGACTACGCATGTGTGCTGTAGGGATTCTTATTAGGAATAAAAAAATAATGAATAAACTTGCTCCTAGACTCAATGAGTTTATCATAGCTCCATACAAAAAGGTTGTTGATGGAGCAAAGAATAAAATCTAGTAGCCAGCACAATTTGTTTTCTGAATCTTTAATAAAGTTATCTCGTTGGTATTTTTCTCATTCACGAGAACTCCCATGGCGAGACACTCCAACTCCTTACTATGTGTGGGTTTCTGAAATTATGCTTCAACAAACTCAGGTTGCAACGGTTATTCCCTATTTTAATCGTTTTATTTCTGAGTTTCCAACATTAGAGTCGTTAGCAAATGCTAATGAAAGCCAAGTCCTTGCTTTGTGGTCAGGACTTGGCTACTATTCACGTGCACGAAACCTCCACAAAACGGCAAAATTTATTTTGGAAAGAGGGGACTTTCCATCAACACGAGAGGCGTTAGAGGCCCTGCCTGGCATTGGGCCTTACACGGCAGGGGCAATTTTATCGATTGCCTTTAACCAGTACGAAGCCATTTTAGACGGCAATCTAGACCGCGTTTTTTCACGATTATTAGAACTGCCTAAAAATTTAATGTGGAAAAAACGACTTTGGAAAATTTCAAGGCTTTTTATACTCAGAACCAAGCAACTTTCCTTATCTGCATCGGATGTGAATCAGGCACTCATGGAATTAGGTGCGCTTGTTTGCAGACCCTCGTCTCCCGATTGCGCCCTTTGTCCCCTACAGTTAAAATGCAGAGCCTATAAACATAAAAGCGTCTCTCGTTATCCAGAAAAAGGAAAAAAACGACAAACCGTTGAGATTGCAGAAAGGGCCTATGCTTTAATTGATGGAAAGGGACGCCTGCTACTTCTTCTAGACAAAAACGCCAGATGGAGGAAAGGCAGTTGGGATTTCCCGACCGCTTTACCCGAAGCATACGCCATGAAAAACTTTACCGTTCACCTAGAACGGGAGCCCATCAACATCAACCTAACTGTAACACATCACAAAATCACGAGAGAACTTAATATTTATCATTTAAAAGAAGAAAATATTTCTAACATGCAAATTGATGATAAAGAATTTAAGTGGTATAATCTAGATGAAATTGAGGATTTGCCAAAGGGGAGTCCGCTAATTAAGTCTTTAGGGACAATTTGCTAAGCGAGAGGAGTTAAAATGATAGAACTAGAAAATGTAGCTAAGTTAAAGGCCTTCTTAGTTGGGGTGGTGAAACCCGGCGATGACAAAGCACAAATGGAAGCCTCTTTAACCGAATTAGCTTCACTTGTAGAGGCAATTGATCTTGATGTAGTGGGAGGGGACTTAGTCACCTTGCGAGAGTTAAAACCTCGTTTTTTGTTGACCTCTGGTAAGGTCGAAGAGGTGGTTTCTGCTGCGCAGGCATCGGAAGCGGAAATTTTAGTTTTTGATACCTCCTTGTCGCCTTCGCAACAACGCAATTGGGAAAAAGAAACGGGGATTGCAACAATCGACCGAGAAGAGGTTATTTTAGATATTTTTGCAGAGAGAGCACAAACCAAAGAGGCTTGCTTGCAGGTAGAACTTGCAAAACGCGAATATCAGTTACCTAGATTACAACGGGCTTGGAGCCACTTAAATCGTCAGCGAGGGGGGCAAAAAGGAACTCGTGACGCTGGAGAAACTCAATTAGAATTAGACCGAAGAGAAACACTTGCACGCATTGCCAAACTTAAAAAAGAGCTAGAGCATGTGCGCTCGGGTCGCGAAGTAATGCGAAAACAACGAAATTTGCGCCCCATTCCTGCCATTTCAATTGTAGGTTATACCAATGCGGGAAAGTCGACTCTATTAAATGTATTAACGGGTGCAGAAGTTTATGTTAAAAATCAGTTATTTGCCACCTTAGATCCCACTTCTCGAGTGACGCGTCTCCCATCTGGAACAGAAGTGGTTTTAACCGATACCGTTGGATTTATTCGTAACCTGCCTCATCATTTAATCGATTCTTTTCGTTCCACTTTAGAAGAGGCAATTATCGCCGATTTTCTTATTCTTGTCGTCGATATATCCGATGACGATTTTCTAAACCATGTTAAAACGACCACTTCGGTTTTAAAAGACCTCGGGGCAGGCGAGAAGGAAAGCCTTGTTTTATTCAACAAGGCCGATAAGGCAACCCAAGAGCAAATTGCCGCAGGACAAGAATACTGCCCCGAGGCCATTTTGGTCTCTGCTCGCGATAAAGTGGGGCTTGATAATTTAGTATTAGACATAGAGGAACGAGTAAAAAAAATCTTTCAGGTCAAACAATACTTAATCCCGTTTACCGATTATCATTTGCTTAATCTTATTCGAAAAGAGGGTTCCGTGGTTAGCGAAGAACACAAAGATATTGGAACCCTTGTCACTGTAGCATTATCATCAAAATTAGAAGGACAGTTGAAAAACTTCGAATTTTAAAATATACTCATTTTATCTTACCTCTTTGGAGAAATAAAATGATTGCAAATAATTTGAATCAAAAGATTATCAACACCATCCGCACATTGTCGATGGATGCCATTCAAAAGGCGAATTCAGGTCACCCTGGTGCTCCTATGGGACTTGCTCCCGTGGGTTGGACATTATACAACGAAATAATGAACTTTAATCCACAAAATCCTGCTTGGGTCAATCGAGACCGTTTTGTTTTATCTGCTGGCCACGCTTCTATGCTACAATATAGCTTACTGCATTTAACTGGCTATGATTTATCGCTAGACGATATTAAAGAATTTCGTCAATTTGAGAGTCGGTGTCCAGGACATCCCGAGGTGGGCGTGACTGCGGGTGTCGAAGTTTCTACGGGTCCGTTAGGGCAGGGTGCAGCTACTTCGGTTGGAATTGCCATGGCAGAAACTTGGTTAGCGAAACGATACAATAAAGACAATTTTAATATAGTAGATTTTAATACTTTTACAGTTATGGGCGATGGTTGTCTTATGGAAGGAATTACTTCCGAGGCTGCCTCTTTGGCTGGACACTTTAAATTAGGAAAACTCGTTTGGATCTATGATTCAAATAAAATTTCTATCGAAGGCTCGACGGATCTCACTTTTACAGAATCGGTCGAAGATCGCTTTAAAAGTTATGGCTGGCAAGTTTTATCTGTTTCCGATGCAAATGATATCTGTGCGGTTCAAAAAGCATTAGAAAATGCAAAAGCAGAGTCGCAAATGCCTACTTTAATAATTGTTAAAAGCCACATTGCCTTTGGATCTCCGAATTTGCAAGATTCCGAAAATTCACATGGAGCGCCGCTTGGTGAAAAAGAGGTAGCTTTAACTAAAGAGGCTCTAGGGATGGATCCTGAAGCTTTCTTTTTTGTTGATGATGATGTTAAAGCCTATACGAAAGAGATTGTTTCTCGTGGGCAAGCTAAAGAGTCTAAGTGGAATGCATTGTTTAACGACTACAAGGCAAAATATCCTGCAGAGGCGACTGAATTTGAAAAACTTATTTCAGGAGATCTTCCAGATTCTTGGCTTTCTAAATTGCCAACATACGGTGCAAATGAAAAAGGGGTAGCAGGGCGAAATGTGAATGGAGATCTCTTAAATATTGTAGCAAATGAAATTCCATGGTTTATTGGTGGTTCTGCCGATTTAGGCCCCTCAAATAAATCGATTATCAATAACGAGGGTTGGTATCAAGCCGATAACCGCTCTGGTCGCAATATTCACTTTGGTGTTCGCGAACATGCAATGGGTGCAATTGCCAATGGCCTTGCTCTCACTTACCTTCGCTCTTTCTGTGCAACCTTTTTTGTCTTTGCAGATTATATGCGCTCTTCAATTCGTTTATCTGCGCTTATGGAACTCCCTGTTTTCTATTTTTTCACTCACGATAGCCTTTTTGTAGGAGAAGATGGGCCTACACATCAGCCTATCGAACATTTATCAACATTTAGAAGTATGCCTGGTGTTGATGTTGTTCGACCTGGCGATGCAAACGAATTAGTGGCTCTTTGGCAATATTTCTTGAAAGAGGCAAAACGACCCGTTTTATTTATTTTATCCAGACAAAATATGCCTACACTCGGTAGTGATTTATTACCCGACCCCTCTATGGCAACGAAAGGGGCTTATGTCGTAAACGATACGGATCCAAATCCCGAACTAATTTTAATTACGACAGGCTCTGAGTTATCACTTGCTCTACAATCGCAAGCTAAATTGGCAACGAAAGGGATTTCTACTAGAGTGGTGAGCATGCCCTCTTGGGAGTTATTTGAACGACAAAGCAACGACTACAAAACGAGTGTTTTACCTTCATCTATTACAAAAAGAATGGCAATCGAAGCCGCCTCTTCGTTTGGCTGGGCAAAGTATCTTTTAAGTAATGATCCTAATGCCTATGTTTGTATCGATGATTTTGCAACTTCTGCGCCCGATAGTGTTTTAGCAGAAAAAATGGGCTTTAATGTAGATAATGTACTTAAGAAAGCGTTATTATTTTTGGGTAAATAAATAACACTGAATATAAACAAATAGTTTTCAGTCATTAATAGATTGTTATAGCTTTTTTTGTAGTCTTTTCCACCTTTATAAGTTATATTTGTAACAACAGCTATGAAGCGAAGGAGGAAGCATGAAAAAAGCGCAACTATTTTTGGCGTTTCTAATTATAGTAACGAGCATTGCAAATGCCGAAAGCTATGTTTTAGATGTTCAAGGTGCTGTAGATTTAGCTATCGAAAAGAATTTGAATTTAGAAATAGAGGAGTTAAAACTTCTTTCAAAAGAATATGAGAAAAATCATGTTTGGAACCAATTTATTCCACAGTTGCGTTTTACACCCGCAATCACAGGGACTTTAAATGAAGTATTTACCGATTTTGAAGTTGACGCCGATGTTAATTATGATGGGAATATCGATGCAGCAGATGGTATAATAAGAGATAATTTAATTGCCAGAGATGGATGGTCAGCGGCTGTTGGAGGAAGTATCCAACTAGCACTTAATGCAGGAGCATTTGTTGCAATCGATGCAACGGTACAAGATTATCGAAATAGCATGATTTCCTACGAAACTGCAGTGGCTCAATTAACTCGCGATGTCAAAAAATCGTACTACAACCTCATTCTAGTTGCAAAATCTATAGAACTTGTACAAGAAAATTATGAAACAGCGGTAAAACGCGCAGAGCAAGCGCAAATACGATATAACAGTGGTTATATTTCTCGACTTGCGCTCCTTCAAACGCAAGCAACTGTCGAAAACATTGAACCACAACTCTTAGCACAACGCCATATCTTTCAACTTTCGGTTCTCAATTTTAAACTCTATCTCGGTCTTGAATTTGCTGACGAAATTGAGCTCTCCGAAGATCAGTTGCTCATTCAAGAGGTTACGCTCGATTTAGAAACATTAATTGATGAACAATTAACTAGTCGTTTCGATATTCAACTCCTTATGGGGAATCTTGATTATCTCCAAAAGAGCCGGGCAGCCTATCTCACAGGTCAGCTTTCACCAAGTGTCATCTTTGGTCTTAATTATAATGCAATATATACTCTAGCCCAGACAAATAATTCAGCTTTTAAGTATTCGAGCGACCAGGTTCCTATGGAAAATGGAAGTTTTTCTATCGCTTTTAGTGTTCCCATCGATCAATATATCCCAGGATCTTCTTCACAAGTTCAAGGCAAACTGATGCAAGACCAAACCGATCAACTAAAAGTCCAATTGCAAAATGCACTTCGCTTTGCGGAATTAGAGATTCGCTCAACCTCAATGAATCTCGACAACTCATGGGAAACCATCCAAAGCCTCGACTTTAACATCGAACTCAATCAAGAAGTTTATGACGAATCAGAAGCAGGATATAATGCTGGAAGAATTGATATTTTAGATTTAGAAGAGACAGAAGATCGCCTTGAGCAGGCAAAGATTGACCTTATTAGTGAAAAGGTCACGTATTTAAGCAATTTAGCAGATTTAGAATATGCCGTTAACTGCACTATCAATGAAAACGGTGAATTTATACCAAATAATTAAACTAATTTAAGAGATATATAGGAGATTTATATGAAAACTTTAATTTTAAAGGCATCTATTCTTACACTGGTTCTTTTTGCACTCATATCGTGTGGTGGAAAGAAGAAGGAATTAGCAGAAAAACCTGAGCAACTTTTTAATGTTGTTACAGAAACAGTAGAGCGTGGTAACATTGCAAACTATATTAAATTAGGTGGTGACGTCACAACAGAAACAAACATCGACGTCTACCCAGAAGTTCAATACGGAAAAATTGTACAAATTAATGTGAAAATTGGGGATTATGTTAGAAAGGGAAGTGTCCTTGTGGTTGTCGACCCTTCTCAACCTGGTACTACTTTTGCAGCGAATCCTGTAGTCGCTCCAATTTCGGGCTATGTAACCTCTCTTTATGCACAACTAGGGGCCGTGGTAAGCGGTTCTATTCCAGTAGTTAAAATTGGAGTTCTAGATAACCCAAGAGATATTTATGTAAAAACTTTTGTACCAGAAAAATATGTTTCAGTTGTTAAAAAAGGGACTCCTGCTGAAATTAACTTTTCATATGCAGATGCTCCTTATAAAGCAAAAGTTTCCGAATTGACTCCTATCCTAGATCCACTCACCCGTACATTCGAAGTGTGGCTTCGATTTAATAATTTTGAAGATAATATTCGTGTCGGATCATACCCAGATATCAAGCTTTTTATCGAAGAGAAAGAAAATGTCGTTCTTATTCCTGTTGATGCACTTCTTGTTCGATCTAATAAAAATGTTGTCTTCTTAGCAGCTGTAAATGATGAGGGAAGAGAGATTGCTCGAATGGTCGAGGTCGAAACAGGGATTAGAATCGATGGAAAATATGAGGTGACAAACGGTCTTAATGGGGGCGAAGAGCTTATTGTTCGTGGTAATGCACTTTTACTCGATAATACCCTTATTCGAAAAATGGATCTT
>CAYJGX010000019.1:0-12275 GCA_964369795.1 uncultured Spirochaetaceae bacterium | reverse complement strand
TACTCAATAGTAAAGGAGGAAAAGATGAATTTAGCTAAATTTTCCGTTGGGAAACCAACCACTGTATTCATTGCAGTAGTCGTACTTTTAATAGTAGGATTCATGGGGATGTCGATGATTGCTATCGATTTATATCCAGAGATTAATCCGCCAGTTCTCATTATTTCTACCACTTACGATGGGGCTCAGCCAGAACAAGTGGAAGAGCGAATCACACGACCATTAGAAAGTATGCTCTTAAATGTTGCAGGCTTAAAAGATATTTTTTCTACCTCTTCTAGGGGGAACTCTCTTATTCGACTAGAATTTGATTGGGGAGAAGACTTAACAGAAGCAGCAGCAGAAGCTCGTGATAAAATAGAGCTTGTTCGCCAATACCTACCAGACGAAGCAGAAACACCAACCATGTTCAAATTTAACTCCTCCATGATGCCAATTATGTATTTGCAAGTAACTGGAATTATGGATCAAGATGAGTTACGATTGACAGCAGAAGACAAAATCGTTCCTTTGTTTGAACAAGTCGATGGTGTTGCAATGGCATCTCTTAGTGGTGGACGAGAACAAATCATTCTTGTTTCTGCAGATCAAAATAGGCTCGATGCCCTTGGACTTACTTTAAGTTCTATTTCTCAGGTCATTGCAAGCCAAAACATCGATGCAGGGGGTGGGGATATTAAAGAGGGAACAACCACCTTTAGTATTAAAACAACAGGGGAATATACTTCTCTTGAACAGATTGCAGAAACAGTTATTATGACCTCTCAGTCAGGGCGTCCCATACGTATCCAAGATGTAGCAACCGTCGATTGGGGTTACACGGACCTAGAAAATGTTCAAATTATCAATGGAGAGCACAGTCTCGTCATCGACATCCAAAAACAATCGGACTCTAATTCTACCGAAATCGCAGACAATGTCATTGCTGCACTTCCAGGAATTACAGAAGCTTTTCCAGGTGTCACCATCAATATGCTCTATGACTCTACCGAAACAATTCGTATTACCATTGCAGAGGTTATTAACTCTCTGGTTTCTGGGATTCTCCTTGCCGTTTTAGTTATCTTCTTGTTCATGAGAAGTTTTCGAAGTATGCTAATTATTGGGATCTCAATCCCTATTTCGCTTCTAGTTACGGTTGCGGCAATGTATTTTTCAGGTTTAACCCTTAACCTTTTTACCCTAACTGGACTTATCCTTGGTTTAGGGATGATCGTAGACTCTTCTATTGTAATTTTAGAGAATATTTATCGTTATCGGGAAAAAGGGACAAAGCTAGAAACTTCTGCAATTTCGGGCGCGGGAGAAATGACTGGAGCGATTGTGGGCTCTACATTAACAACCATTTGTGTCTTCTTGCCAATGGCAATGTTTGCAAGCGAACTCGATATCGTTGGACTCATTATTTCACCACTCGCCTTTACTATTATTATATCATTGTTGGTATCGCTTGTCGTTGCCGTAACCTTGGTTCCTGTAATGGCAGCCCGTTTTCCAAAAGTCTATACAACAAAACAAAGACCTATCAATTTTATCCCACTAAAGATCTTCGATCAATTTATGGATAAAGTTTTAACTAAGTTAGATAAAGCTTATCGGTGGGTTCTTGAATTGCTAATTATGAAAGGAAAAAAATCCTCTTGGTTATCTTTTTTCTTTATCCTGGCTGTTTTTGCTGCTATTGGTCTAAGTACTTGGTCTCTTTTAAGAGATGGTATCAATATGGCACCAGAAGGTGAAGAAACATCGGTTACCCTAAATGTCGAAATGAAAGAAGGAACAACTATCGATGTCACGACCCAAGTCCTTATTGCTATGCAAGAAAATATAGAAGCTTTGCTTATAGAAACAGGAGAAGATGGCCAGCGCATTAACCACTATGACAGCATTTTAATTCAAGCTGGTGGTGGGGGCGGATTTGGTCTTGGTGCATCGCAAGAACATAAAGGATCTCTTAATATTTACCTAGAAGAAGGGGTTGAACACAAATTTAGTGCAAACGAAATTCAAGAGATGCTTCGAGAGTTTTTCCCACTTTTTCCCGACGGCGATTTTTCTTTCTCAATGGGACGTGCAGGGATGAGTAGTTCCTACCCGTTAGATATTAAAGTTTTAGGCTTAGATTTAGACTTGGTTATGGAGAAGGCAAATGAAATTGTCGAACTTCTTAAAGACGAGGCTCCATATGTATTAGAACCCTCTACCGACTTTGACGAAGCTATGCCACAACTTCTTGTTTCTATCGACAGACAAAAAGCATACGAGAAGGGACTTAATATGTATAGTATTGGACAAGAAATCTTTGCTAGTATCGAGGGGGCACGAAGTTCCGTATTTAGACAAGATGGAGAAGAATATGACCTATATGTTCGACTAAACGAAGATGACCGCTCACAAATTATTGACTTAGATCGTGTTTCTGTTACAAGCCCAATGGGTACACGAATTCCGTTATCAAGCTTTGCAGATACAGAAGTGACTACAAGTCCTGTACAAATTATGCGCGAAAACCAACAACGAGCAGCACACGTCCAAGCTAAACTAGACCCTTCTATTACGGCGACACAGGCGACAAGCCAGGTCATGGATTTAATTTACGAAAATTTAGTTATCGATAGTGGGATTATTATCGCTCCAGGTGGTGACGTGGAAGAGATGGAACGTATGATGGGCTTTATGATTATTATCGTAGGACTTGCTATTCTTCTTGTTTTCGCGGTTATGGCTAGTATTTTTGAAAACTTGCTCGATCCATTTATCATCTTCTTAACACTATTTACGCTACCTATCGGGGTTTCCGTTTTCTATCAAATTACTAACGACCAATTATCGCTCTTTTCGGTTGTCGGAATGATCATGCTTGTTGGTATTATTGTAAACAATGGTATTGTACTTGTAGATTATACAAATCTTCTTCGAGGTCGAGGGATTGGATTGCGCGATGCAGCAGTGCAAGCTGGAGAAAGCCGATTGCGCCCTGTACTTATGACTAGTTTAACAACAATTTTAGGGATGGTTCCAATGGCCTTCTTTCCAAGTCAAGGTAGTTCCATGATTCAACCCATTGGTTTAACGGTTATTGGGGGGATGTCATTTAGTACGCTATTAACATTGTTTATTGTTCCAATTACCTACGTTGCTTTCGAAAATTCACGGGAACGGGGGAAACGGCGAAATGAAAAAATTAAAGCTTTCTCTAAAAAAATGTTTGTTAAGTTAGGCTTTATCAAAGACGGAAAGGATAGTGTTGCACGAGGTGAGAGCATAGACTTCTCCGATTGTTTAATTGAAGATAGTCAAAATAAGGAGTAATAAAATGAAACGAGTAGAAATTATTGCTAATAATTCAATTCAAGACGATGTAGTAGAGGCGCTTGAAGCGATAGGGATAGCAGACCGATATACAATAATACCATCTGTTTTGGGTAACGGAAGTACAGGGGGCCGGTTTGGAACGACCATCTGGCCCGAATATAACTTTGTCATGATCTTGTACATTGAAAATGATAAAATTGAACCGCTAAAAAGATGTTGCCAAAAAATTAAAGATTATTTCCCAGGAGAGGGGATAAAAATGGCAACCTCAGATATTGAAGTATTAGTGTAGAAAAGGAGCGAATCATGAAGAAAATTTTAATTATCGAAGATGACCAAGATATATCCGATTTAGTTGCAATGTACCTCGAGAAAGAAGGTTACGAAGTATTTCAAGAATTTACTGGTGAAAAAGGATTAGCTACATTGTATTCTCGCGAATTTGATTTACTTGTTTTAGATATCAATCTCCCCGGAATCGATGGATTTAAGGTTCTGCAAGATTTACGCCAAAACATGAAAATTCCAGTCATTATCTGTTCTGCACGCGAGGCAGATGAGGATATTATCACAGGCTTAAGTACGGGTGCCGATGACTTTGTCTCGAAACCTTTTTCGCCAAAAGTCCTTGTCGAGCGCGTTAAAGCTAACTTGCGTAGAGCAGAATTAGGAAGTGGGTACGATGTTAAGCGAAAGTTTTATCAGTTTGGAGATTTTAAATTCTATGCCGATGGCTTTTATTTAGAAGAAAATGGCACCCGTGTAAAGATGGCTTCACGGGAATTAGATGTACTACATTATTTGCTACAAAACGCTGGAACGAATTTAACGGTTCAAGATATTTTTAAAGAAGTTTGGGGAAATCAATTTGGCGATGTTGCAACTGTAGCGGTCCATATTCAACGAATTCGCAAAAAAATTGAGGCAAATAAACAGCGATACATTTTAACCACATACGGGTCGGGGTATCAATTTGATGCCACAAAATTGGTGTAAGAATATATGAAAATACGAGGAAAAGTCATATTTATTAATTTTGTCTCAATTATTGTAGCTTTTATGCTTTTTACTGGTATTATTACTATTTATTTTCGCTATATGATTAATCCGACAATTAATGATTATTATGATTCGCGGCATGAATTGTATGATTCATTTTACGCACTAGAAAGCAAAGATGATATTAAAGACCTTAGGGAAGTTAATTTAACCAATTCCTCAGCCTATATTTTAATCGATTTTGATGGCAATTTTGTTAAATCGTTTCCAGTCTCACTTGCAATTCATAAAAATGAAACTAGAAATTGGACTGCTCAAGATTACATGAATAATTTATCTTCTAAATGGAACAATTCCGATCGGCTTTTTTATCCAGAATCCATTAGTAATGAAGAAGCACAATTAAAACTTTTTTATTTTAGTGTTAAACCTGAGTTTTTTGTTCGTGAAAAAATCGAACCCTTTTATATCTTTTTCTTCTTTTTGGGTCTAATTATTTTAGTCGCATCGTTAATGTCTGTTCTTGTTTTGCAAAAAACAGGTAGTAATGTCGAGCGTCTAGAAAAAGCGACACGACAAATAGCAGATGGGAACTTAGATTTTTCACTCACACTTCATGGAAATGATGAAATTGCAGGACTTGCTAATAGCTTTAATGCGATGCGCCTATCGCTAAAAGATGAACGCACGATACGAAACCGATTTCTCTTAGGAGTCTCGCACGACTTAAAAACTCCTATCACAACCATCAAAGGTTACCTTGAAGCTATCAAGGATGGTTTTATTACTGACGAAAAACTTCCTCGAACTATCGATCGAATCATGGATAAAACCGAACTTTTAGAGAGTCGAATCTATGAACTAATCAATTATGTAAAATTACAAACGGGAGAATGGTCGATTGCTATGCAAAATACCTCTATTGCAGAGCTCTTTGCAGATATCGAAGAAATCTATTCGGAGGAAATTCATTTTTCAAAGCGTAAATTTTCGTTTGTTAATCAAATAAAAGAGGATATTTCAATATCGCTTGATGTAGCCTTATTTATTCGCCTAATTGAAAATCTTATCAATAATGCGATTAAATATTCGGACGAGAATACAGCCATTAAAATTTTACTAGAAGAAATAACGGATTCGCAAGTCAATAAATCCTTTGCCTTTGATGAAATGCCCGAGAAATCTATTGCTATTAGTGTTATCAACCAAGGAAAAATGCTCTCTCAAGAGGAGCAAAACCTTCTCTTTGAGCCCTTTTATCGAGCAGAACAAAGCAGAAATACTCCTGGGTTTGGACTTGGTCTCTCTATAGTTAAATCGATTGTTGATGCGCACGGATGGCAAATTTTAGTCGATTCTAAAGAAGATATTGGTGTCACCTTTAAGATAATCATTCCTTTGTTAAATCAAAGTTAATTCTAGTTTTTTTTGTTTTTATTTTTTTTGATTTGCGGTATTAAGTACCTATCTTATTTACGAGGTGCAATATGCAAATCAAAAGAATTGTTTTCACATGCTGTTTATCATTACTTAGTTTAGGCTTGTTTGCTCAAGAAGCTAGTGAACTCGCACAACCAATGATTGAAACAACAACAGAAGAAACACAGAAAGAAAATGTTGAGGTTACTCCTCATCTAACCGTTTACCAAACCATCAGTGCTAACTCTTTAGATCTTGAATCCTCATCATCTGATATCGATTGGTATGAAGATCCTGTTTATACAAGAACGAATGTAAAAGCCTCTTTAGATGTTAAAGTAGGGCAATTTACTTTTACTCCCTATGTTCAGGAAAGACTAGAAACCTTTTGGGATTATCACGACACTCCAGTTGCAGGTGAAGCATTTGAAGAGCTTAGTCCAGTATTAAGAAATAGATTCTACCTAGGTTCTACTTTCGCTTATAATATTCCAGATATTATCAAAATTGCAGTTTCTGCTGATTTTCGAATTACATCAAAACTATCAGAGTCAGAAACCCCAAATCATGCGCAACAGTATCGGTTTGCCCCTATTGTTAAACTCAGTGGTAAATACGACTTTGGTTTTTCTTGGGGAGTAGAACATCACTTTAGCATGGAGTTTAATAAATCTACGATAGGAACAGCAGAACCACTCAACTTAATGTACTACGAAGGGTTTCTAGATTTATCATATGAATTTTTGCAACATGTCAAAGGTGCTGAAGGTCAGAAGGCTTATCTCTTCTTAGATTACAATTACAAATTAGATGATTACCTAGGAATTAAAGAATATGCAGAAAAGAAGTTTGATAGTTTTGGTGTTCTAGGGGTTAAGTATTCACAAAAAGGAGTGAGTCCATCATTAGGTTTATATGTTTGGAATGAGGTAACAGATAAAGAAAGCTCATTTAAAAATATTGTTGGTACTGGATTCCAAGCAGGGGTTACCTGGAAAATTAAAGACTTTGAATTTAAGTGTAGTTATGTTGGGGGTCAACGAGTCTATGATAATACAGACCCTTTAACAGGAGAGTGGGAAAGCCAAGTATACACACGGATAAAATACAGTCTGTAATTTTACATAGATTTAACATAAAGCCGATACAGCTTTAACATAAAAATTATAAGGTAACTTATCAAAGGAGAATTTTATGAAAAAAATAACAATGAAACTAGCTTGCATTGCAATGGTTTTTGGGATCTTTAGTTGTGGAAACAATAAAGATGTAATATCAGTAATCACACGAGAAGATGGTTCTGGAACACGTGGTGCATTCGTCGAAATTGTTGGACTAGATGCAAACGGAAGTGATAATACAAGCCTAGATGCAATTGTTCACGATGGAACTGGAAAGGTGATGACAGCTGTTCAAAATGACGAAAGTGCAATCGGTTATATTTCGCTTGGATCATTAAACGACCTAGTTAAAGGAATTTCGGTTGAGGGTGTTGTTCCGACTGTGGAAAACATTCAAAATGAAAGCTATAAAATTGCTCGACCCTTTAATGTTGCTTATAGCAAAGATCTCAAACCCTTAGGACAAGACTTTCTTAAGTTTGTCATGAGTGATGATGGACAAAAAATTGCTGAAGCTTCTGGGTTCGTGCCTACTTATAGAAATGAACTTTACAAAACTAGAAATGAATCGGGAACGCTAACTATTGGTGGTTCTACATCGGTCTTTCCTCTAATGGAAAAAATGGCAGAAAAATACCAACAAGCTAACCCAATGGTTAAAATTAACATCGAAGCAATTGGTTCAAGTGCAGGAATCAAAGGGGCTATTTCAGGACTATTTGACATAGGAATGGCTAGCCGAGAATTAAAAGATTCAGAAAAAGCGCAAATTGAACATAGCGTAATTGCCCGAGATGGAATTGCGATAATTGTCAACAAAAACAACCCACTTGCAAACTTAACAATCGAAGAAATTCGAGAGGTCTACTTGGGTAACACAACAAAATTTTCAGAATTAAATAAATAATTTTGAAAACGAATCTCCCTTGCTTTTGGCAAGGGAGTCTTTTTAGGAAAAGAAAAGAGATGAATTTAAGAGAAAAAATTTTTGAAAAAATTATTTTATTAACGGCCTTATTATCCATTGTTGCAGTGGTATTTATTTGTTTGTTTCTTTTTTCAAGTGGGATTCCTGCAATTTCTGAAATTGGAGTTGTGGATTTCCTTTTTGGAATGACGTGGAAACCCACGGATAATATTTTTGGAATTTTTCCAATGATTATTGGAAGTCTTTATATAACTGCAATTGCTATACTAATAGGTGTTCCCGTTGGCGTTTTAACGGCAACTTTTATGACACACTTCTGTTCTGATCGATTATATAAAATTTTGAAGCCTGCAATCAATTTATTAGCTGGAATTCCATCTATTATTTATGGTTTTTTTGGAATGACTATACTCGTTCCTATTGTACGAAATACATTTGGAGGTAACGGAAATAGCATTCTAACAGCATCCATTTTGTTAGCAATCATGCTACTCCCAACTATTATTTCTATTAGTGAATCTTCAATTAGAGCTGTTCCCGTAGCGCTATATGAAAATGCAAGAGCACTAGGGGCAACACACGAGGTTAGTATATTTAATGTCGTTTTGCCTGCTGCTAAGTCTGGCATTTTAGCATCGATTGTTCTTGGGATTGGACGAGTTATTGGAGAAACGATGGCAGTGGTCATGATTGCAGGAAATCAACCTAGATTTACAGCAGATCTATTAAAAGGGGTGCGAACCTTAACGGCTAATGTTGTCATAGAAATGAAATATGCGGCAGGATTGCATCAGGATGCCTTAGTGGCGACAGGCGTTGTCTTGTTTGTCTTTATTCTTATTATTAACATTAGTTTTTCGATTATAAAAAATAGGAGATTCAGTAAATGAACCAATATCAAACTTCTAAAATTTTGAAATTTTTTGTTTGGACATCTTCTATTATAACTTTGTTTCTTGTCACCTTCATTATTGGATATATTCTAATAGGGGGTATTAAGCCCCTTATAAATGAAATTGCTAAACTTTTTGTAGGGAAACCATCAATCTTTAATATTGAATACACTTCGCAAAATGTTTCTATGATTCCAGCCCTTATTAATACCTTGATATTAACATTATTGAGTGTGATGATTGCCGGAATTTTTGGAATCTTAACGGCTATTTATTTAGTTGAATACTCTAAGCAAGAGGGGTTATTAGTTAAACTTATTCGCCTAACAACCGAAACACTTGCAGGAATTCCTTCCATTATTTATGGATTGTTTGGGAGCATCTTTTTTGTCGCCTTTTTAAATCTTGGTATGTCGCTTCTCTCTGGAATTTTTACCATATCAATTATGATATTGCCACTAATTATTCGTTCTACAGAAGAGGCGTTAAAGTCAGTACCGATGGAATTTAGGGAGGCAAGTTTTGGGTTGGGTGCAGGAAAATTTAGAACGATTTTTAAAATAGTTTTGCCTTCGGCGACAAATGGAATATTAGCGGGAATTATTCTAGCTATTGGGAGAGTTGTGGGTGAAACCGCATGTCTGCTATATACTTCGGGAACCTCTCCGAATGTCGGCAATATTTTAGAAACGGGGCGAACACTATCGGTTCACATGTATATGTTAACTTCTGAAGGATTGTTTGTAGAACAAGCCTATGCGACATCGGCAGTTTTACTAATGATCGTCGTTGGAATGAATATGTTATCTGTATTTATTGCAAAGAAAATTATTAAGTGATAGGAGCACAAATGAAAATATCAATACAAAAAGCCAATGTCTTTTATGGAGATTTTCACTCTCTAAAAGATATCAATTTAGATATAAAAGAAAATGAGGTGACCGCTTTTATTGGCCCATCGGGTTGCGGGAAATCAACTTTATTAAAAAGCATTAACAGAATGAATGACCTAATTCCAAGCTGTAAGGTTTCAGGCGAATTTTTGCTAAACGGGGAAGATATTTATAATAATATTAATATCAATACACTTAGGAAACGGGTAGGGATGGTCTTTCAAAAACCGAATCCATTTCCAATGTCAATTTATGATAATATTGCCTATGGTCCTAGAACTCATGGGATTAAAAAGAAAGGTGAGCTAGACGAAATTGTCGAAAGAAGTTTACGGGATGCTGCAATTTGGAATGAGGCAAAAGATAATCTAAAAAAATCGGCACTTAGTTTTTCGGGTGGACAACAACAACGTATATGTATTGCAAGAGCTCTAGCTATTAATCCTGAAGTTCTACTTATGGATGAACCGACATCTGCGCTTGACCCAATATCAACATCAAAAATAGAAGAACTTGTCTTAAAGTTAAAAGAGAATTATACTATTGCTATCGTGACTCACAATATGCAGCAGGCACTACGAGTTTCCGATCAGACGGCTTTCTTCTTGCTCGGCGAGCTTATCGAGAGCAATGATACAAAAACGCTTTTTTCTTTACCAACAAAAAAAGAGACAGAAGATTATATTACAGGGAGATTTGGTTGATGAATTATTTAATTGATAGTGAAATTAGTACTTTAGACAAAGAAGTTGTTATCATGGGGAATTTGTGTAAAAATGCAATTGAAAATGCAACATTAGCGCTTTTTGAAAAGGATAGCAAGGCCATAAAAGAGACTTTTAAACTAGAAGCTCTTATCAATGAAAAAGAAAGATATATCGAAGATCTTTGTTTAACGTTCTTACTCAAACAACATCCTGTGGCTCGTGATTTACGAAAAATTTCTGCCACCCTAAAAATGTTAACCGATTTAGAAAGAATTGGAGATCAAGCAAGAAACATTTCAGAAATTGCGCGCGATCAAAACTTAATCGGGTTAAATGAACAAGAAAACTTTAAAGAGCTTTCTTGTGCTACTATTAAAATGGTTTCAAATATCATTGAAGCTTACACTAGAAGTGATATGGCATTCTGCGAGGAAATAATTTCTTTTGATAATGTGATAGATGAGCTTTTTAATCGCAATAAAGATGATATAATAAAAATGGTTCAAGCAAATACGGATAATGTCGAAAATGCAATGTTCTTGCTTATTATTGCTAAATATTATGAACGTATTGCAGACCACGCTACGAATGTTGCCGAATGGATAGAATTTTCCATGACCGGAAAGCATCGTAAAGAGGTATAAGGAGTCTCAGATGATTTATTGTGTTGAGGATGATACAAATATTCAAGAGTTAGTCTTGTATGCACTACGGACGGCAGGCTATGAAGTAGAAGGATTTTTTGATGCGACAGCATTAGAAGTGGGTCTTAAAAACAAAATTCCTTCGCTTATTCTTTTAGATATCATGCTACCAGAGAAAGATGGACTAACGATACTCGAAGAACTGCGAAAAAACGAGAGAACAAAAAATATCCCTATCATTCTCATAACCGCTAAATCATCAGAGTACGATAAAATTAAAGGTTTAGATTTAGGTGCAGACGATTATATTACTAAACCCATTGCAATTATGGAAATGATTGCTCGAATTAAAGCCCTCCTTCGACGCAGTCGTGTAGACGAGCTAGAAATGGATAAATCAATTTTACAAATTGGTGATTTATCAATCAACAAAAAAACGCGTATCATTAAGCGCAATGAAGAAGAGGTGACACTCTCGTATCGTGAATATGAGCTCTTTCTATTCTTATTAGAAAATAAAGGGATTGTCTTTAATCGTGAAGAATTGCTTTCGAAAGTCTGGGGCTATTCTTATGGTGGAGAAAGCCGAACGGTTGATGTTCACATCAGAACACTTAGGCAAAAAATTGGCGACAATGGGGCGATTATCCAGACTGTTAGAAATGTAGGCTATAAAATTGGAGAAACAAAATGAGAAAAAGAATTTTTTATGCGATTATCGGTATTACCATTTTTTCACTACTCATCTTTTCGATGTTAAATACGATCATTATTTATAATCAAGTATTTGAAACAGAAAAAAAAGAATTAAAATCGGAATTTTATCAAATTCAATCATTTTTAACCTCGCGTAATCAGGAAATAGACCTAGAGCAATTTGTTTCTACATCAAGGATTACACTCATTAGTTCTAGTGGAGAGGTGCTCTATGATAGCCGAAAAGATTATTTAACCATGGATAACCATGCAAATCGGCCCGAAGTAAAATTACTAGAAACAAATGATTTTGCAGAAAACACACGACACTCGAATACCGTTGGATTGCAAACCTACTATTACGCCGAAAAAATTAACGACAATGAAATTTTGCGGTTATCGATCACCATGGAAACGATTTGGACTGTCATTGCCCGCATATTGCCTTATATGTTATTGTTCATTTTTTTTATTTTACTCGCAGCTACTTTTGTTTCTAAAAAGCTTGCTACTAATATTGTGGCTCCGCTAAAAAACATTGATGAACCCGTTTATGACGAATTAGACCCTTTTTATAACAAAATAAAGGTACAACGAAAATTTATTCAAAAACAAAAAAATCAGGCAGAGAGTTTTCGTAGGGAATTCTCCGCAAATGTT
>CAYJGX010000018.1:25047-28419 GCA_964369795.1 uncultured Spirochaetaceae bacterium | reverse complement strand
TTGCCGCCAACTTGGGATGAGTATCGATTTCTTGCGGGGGAAGCGGGTCAGTGGTGTGCCATCGCTAGACGAACGGGAGATAAGTGGTTTGTGGCGGCGGCAAACGATGAGAAAAAACGCACTGTTCGAATTCCGTTAGATTTTTTGTGGGATGTTGAGGGTGATGTTGATAATAATGATGTGAAATCGGCATTGATTTTTGAGGATGGCGAGGGTGCTAGCTTTAGAACCCGTAAGGGACGAAGTCGATATAATACGAGTATTGTGACATTGACAAGAGAGGGCAAAGCTTATCTGGATGTAAAGATGGCATCCGGGGGTGGATTTGTAGGAATAATTGAATAAATTTTAAAATTAAAGGTTGACAGGTTACTAGTTGGGGTGTAAGATTGAATATGTCCTTTGCGTAATCGATTTATTAAATTGCGTAAACGGTCAACATTGAATCTAAATTGTGCTTAGCCGTGCATATGTTTTAAACATAAGGAGTTTAATATGAAAAAGATTTTTGTTTTAGCTGTATTATTGTCTTGTTTATTTGTAGCATGTAAAAATCCAGACCCCCTGGGAATTCTTATGCAAGTTCCAGAAGGGATTCAACCAGGTGAATTTTTGTTAGATGCATCTTCCACCCCATTATCAAGTGGCGCGGAGGGTTGGAATAAGTTTCAATTTTTTATTACCAAGCCAGACGGCACTATCGAAAATAAAGAGAGCACAGACGGAAAGTTGCCCTATACTTTTACTCGGGTAGGAGAATACACCGTAAAAGTGGTTGCTGTAGACTCAAATAGTGTTTCTGGTACAAAAGAATTTGTCGTTTTAGTTGCTAACCCTTTTGCAGACCTTGCGTTTGATGCTTCTTTTGTAAGTTCTGACGAAGGGCTTAAAATTCCTTTTTCTTCTGCTTTAATTTCTGGCTTTAGTGCCGTCGCAGACAAAGTTAGGGGAATTGAATATCAAGTTTGGCAAATAACCGATCCTGTCGCTACAGTAGCTTTTGATGCAAGAACAGGCACTGGTGCTACTTTTGCTTGGACTATGGAGAAAGCATTAGATAACATTAATGCAATAGAAAACGATGCAGTTGGAAATATTATTAACGACCATTATGCAGTAGCTATTATTGCAGACGGTTACGGAAATAAACACGCCATTCAAAAAGATTTTAACGTGGTAAGCGCATCAACTCCAAAAGTGGGTATGACTATCTTGAAATATTCTAATCCCTCCGATCATTCATCTGAATTAGTCAATATTGGAGACGAAACACCAGTCTATGAATTTGAAACTATTTTTCTAGACGCAAGTGCCTCTTCTGCATTCCGTTTAGAAAATCCAAATGAATTAGTTGTCATTGAAAGTTCTGTTTGGACTTTAGAAATTAAAGGCGAGGGAGTAGATGAGTGGCATGCTGTTGGTAACCCTGTAACCGTAACCGATATTAGTAATATATTTTCTTTTGACCTAGAGAGAGCTGGAACTTACAGAGTTAAAGGGTCTATATTAAATAATATTGGCATTTCTGTTGAAGGGTATTCTGAGGAAATGACTGTTAGTCAAAATATTCCAGTTATCTCTATTTACCCAGCCATCTTAAAAAATGATTTTTATGAGGGAGCATCTATTCAACTTGATTTCGTAGCAACTAGTAAAATAGCGACTAAAGGAGAAATTCAAAAAATCTTTTTCGATTTTGAAGATAATACAAAAACTGATCTTTCCTTCGATATTGTAGCTAGCGACTCGGGAGCATTTAGTGTCGATTGGACTCCGGAAATAAGTATGGAATCTACTGATTCATCATTTTATGCTACAAAGATAACGGTTCAAAATGAATTAGGGCATCTTTCTTCTCCCGTAGAAGCAACTTGGACTGTTTTAGATAATAATCCAACAGTTCATGTTGCTGTAGAGTCCGAGACGGTGTTTAGTGGAATGGAAGTTATTATTGATTTAGCTCTTAGTGCGGCTGCTAATTCTAACGAAGAAATTGCTTTAGCTTCATATATTGCAAAAGGTGGAGCTGAATTTGCAAGTTTAGTAGATGGTCAAACTTCTTATTCTTTTACTCCAGAAGAGCTAGGAGTTTATACTATTTTTGCAACTGCTACAAACTCAATTGGAACAGATGAAATGCAAATTTCTCTTAATGTTGTAGAACCTTCTTTGTTAGCTACCTTCTCTTTTGTACAAACTCTTTCTCCTGATTTTCATGTGGGTTCCGCTATCGAAATCAATGCATCGGGGTCTCAAGATGGAGCAGCTACACCTCCCCAAGCGATTTTACCGGAAAATTTTCAATGGAGTGTAACGCGAAATGGCGAAAGCTATACAGAAAATGTCGTGACTCCTGTTATCGGAGATTCAGGTATCTTTACTTTACTTGCAGGAGAACTTGGAACCTATAATATTACCTTGACAGTTTATAATGCAGACAAGTCTCAAAGCGCATCTTTTTCAAAAACTATTCTAGTAAAAGATAATACTCCTTATAATCTTACTGTGCAACAAACAGGATTCGAACAAGTAAAAATGAGTAATAATCCTATCACTTATAACTCAAAATATTCTTTCACTGCTTTTGCTCTTTCCCCAGATGGTTCGACCATAGAGGATTTCTTATGGTATACGCCAAATGAAAATGGAATATTTACTGAGTTTGCAACAGGAATGTCAATTGATTATGAACTAGCTCACTGGAATTCAACCACATTAAAAGTTGTGGCAACTAGTGTTTTAGGAAATTCAACCGAAACCGAATACATTTTTACTCCAGCCGATTTTAGCGCTCCTTTACTAGTTGTAGATAGACCCTATATAAATAATGCAGAATTTAAACTTTCTTGGACTCCCGCAACCCTTGGTTCAAGTCAGTTTATGCTTTACCGTGTAAATGATGAGAGCAATGGAATTCAAAGTACAGCAACTCAATGGGAACCTGGTCTTGATGGTTTGATTGAAGGTTCAAACTTCTTTTATGTTCAAGAGCAAAAAACAGAAGGCTTTTGGTCTAACTCTGCTCAAATCGAAATTGTTTACGATACAACTGCACCACAAGCACCCGTTATTAGTGTTTCAAAAGAAAGAACGAATGATTCTTTTCTAAAAGGTATATTTAGTTGGAATGACGATGAAGACTTTGATACATTTGAATGGACTACAGAAATTGGTGAAGGGGTAACTTGGACATCAACAGATGCGTTCGAACCTACTATAGTGAATGGAGTAGGAGCTAATGGAGAAGAACTTCATGTTACTCTTCGTGTTCGTGCGTTAGATAAAGCAGGAAATAGTTCCGTGGAAGTTACTGAAACTGTTTTTGTAGATAGAAAAGCTCCTATGGCACCTGTTAGCACCACTCAAACTTTT
>CAYJGX010000018.1:0-25037 GCA_964369795.1 uncultured Spirochaetaceae bacterium | reverse complement strand
TTGTTAATGCAAGTGGAGTAGATAAAGCTGGTTTTGCACCCTTTACATGGGAAGCGTCAACTGAAGATGATTTTAGCCACTGGACATTAGAATATACTTCAGCCAAAGGTGATATAGAAAGTATCAATAATATTTCAACCTCAACTTGGACCCCTACACTAATGCCAGAAGGCATCAACAAAATTGATCTTGTGGCTGTAGATACATCAGGAAACAAATCCGAAGTCACTATAATCGAAATGCTAAAAGATACAATCGCACCTGAAGTTCCTGTTTTCACTTTCGACGAAACAACAAACGCTAGCTTGTATCAAAGCGAAAGTGGTGTAGCCTATACAAGCAACACTCAACCCAAGTGGATTTTAACCCAAAGTGGAGACGAGAACTATGTTAGTTACCGAGCCCGAATCGATGCAGAACCTACAGCAAATTGGGACAATTTCAATGCTTCCCCATTTAATCCAGATGCGGAAAATGCTTTCACCCCAGGAGTTATCAGCGAAAACAAAAATTATATTGTAGAAGTCCAAGTATCAGATCAAGTTGGAAATTGGTCTACGACAGCAACAAGTTCTTTGTGGTTAGATACCGTTGCTCCAGAAATTGTATTCCCTGCGGAAAAAGCAAGTATTGCATTTGCTAATGAAGCTTTCACTGCAAATCTTATTCAGGGAGCCATTACTACTAGCGACCTTGCATCTGGAGTGAACTCTCTAGGGCTTGAAGTTTCCATCGAAGGTGTTGTCGATACTCGGATCGTTGGTGATTACGAAAATGTTCTTCTTTACTCTGTCACAGATAACGTCGGAAATAGTCAGTTCGTTACAAAAAACTTGACGGTTTTACCTCCTACAATTGCCCCTTTTATTAATGGAGACTTCGAAAAAGGAACTTCTGGAACTTCGGGTTCTTTGCCTGGAATTGGAGAAGATGGTCTAGGTTGGTATAGAGAAGAGGGGACGTATTGGAAAACACAATATACTGGTAATTTTTGGAGTATGGCATGGAACAGTGACTCAATGTCTGGAAGCGGATATACATTTGCTAATTATGACTACTATGGATTAGCCATCGGTCTAAAAGATGGTGGAATGGATGAATCTCAATGCTATTACCACGATGGTTATACAGGAGATATACATACTTCTTCTCTTAGTAAGTATCGAAGAGCAGGATGGACAGGAGATCTTGTTTATGGATACGGTAAAAATGTAGAAGGAGCTAAACATTTTGAAGTCGATAAACCTTTTATGTTGTATAAAGGCGTAACTTATAGATTCCAAGGTTATTATTGGGAGATGGATGGAGTTGAAGGATATGGTTCTCAACACCTTAAATTCATTGTGCAAAATAAATTAGGAACTAATGAATTAGCTGCTGTACAGACTGAACAGTTTACGGAGTACAACGGTGATTCTGGTGCTTGGATTCCATTAACGGTAGAATTTGAAGCACAAGAAGATACAGAAGCAAGATTTGTCGTTCATTTTAGTCTTCCTGGTGCGGGTGAGTCTATAAAGAAAGGTCGGCGTTTTTGGCTGGACAACTTTACAACAGAAGTAGTAAGTTATCCTACTAAATAGTTAATAAGGAGTTTTTAAATGAAGAATACACTAAGAATATTTTTAATAGCAACATCTATCATCTTGCTTACCTTAACAGGTTGTAGCAAAATTGGATTTCTTTTTCAACCAATTGTAAATGCAGATCCTTTCTACAATACAACAACACCAGTTATTACTTGGGAAGATCCAAAACTCGGCGAGGGGGAATCCTTACACTGGGAAATTCATCAATACGATGCAAATGGACTTTTGATTCCTGAGCCAATAGAAAGTGGCTCAGGTGGAAATTCTTGGACACCTGCTAACCCGCTTGTAGAAGGGAAATATGCTATTTCTCTTTGGAAAAGCCGAACCTTAGAAGAGGTTGTTGAAAATACAGAAAAAACAACGGCTATTTTTATTGTAAAAGTTACAGGACCGACTCCTGTAGAAAGTATCTTTCCCAATGGCACTTATAGTTCCATTTTGAAAGAAGTTGATGGAAAAAGTCTTTCTCATGAATTTATGACCTCTAAAAACCTTTCATGGAAATGGACTCCCGTCGCATCTGCAATTGGTTATAAAGTTCGAGCTGGAAAGGGGATTGCAACCATCCTTGAAAATGAGAATTCAAGCTTTTCTTATGAATATTCGCTAACAGAAGGTGAATTTACCACTCTTAATTCCTTAATTAGAACTTTCGATTTGATCATTTCCGATTTTTCAAATGATGAAAGATGGTTAGGTCCTTATGTTATCGAAGTAAGAGCTATCGATGAAGCAGGTAATATTTCTGCATCTAATTTTCATGGTCTATGGGTAGACTTAGAAATGATCCCAGGACCCACTTTAAAAAATCCTTCTATTGATGTAGAGGGTGAAGAGGGGGTGGTTTTTATTGCAGACACCAATAGAACTAATGATCAAACACCTAAGATTTCATGGTTGGCAAGCCACCCTGAAGGTTTTTCAAATCAAGCATCTGTTTATCAATATCAAATTTCAAATAGAGAAATTGCAGATGAAAATAAGTGGGCGACAGTAGATTTAGGAAAAGGAGATCTTTTAGAATATGCTCCAGTCCATAAATTGCAAGAAGGAAATTACTTTTTCATTGTACGGTCTGTTTTTGAAGGTAACCGATATTCTGCAAATACGGTTTTTTCTTTTACAATCGATGTAACGCCTCCCGCATTACCTATTATAACTATCGACAAATCCACAATTAACTTTCTTCCTACCACTGTAAATTGGACAACGACTTTAGCTCAAGATGTTGTCTCGCTCGAGTATCAATATGCAGATTTTCCGATTGAATCTATTTTGGAAATCGATCCATCGCTTGTATTTAATCATTCAGAAGATTTAGGTGATGAAACAACCGAAGGAGTCTATTCTTTTCATGTTCGTTCAATTGATGCCTTGGGGAATAAATCAAATTGGACTGTTTCAAATTTCGAAGTTTCTTTCTTGTCCGAAACAGACTTAGTTTTAACCGTTAGTAATGCAAGCTACAATGATATAACTAAAATTTGGACTAGTGGCGATTTACAGCCTGTCTTTACATGGATTGGAGATTCTACGGCTACTGAATTTTCTTATTATTTTGATAAAAATGCATTTATATCCACCCCAAGTGAAGGTGCTATATGGACTACAAACGGCATTATAACCTCATATAAAGAAGCAAATGAACTTACTCTTGTAGATGGCGAAGCCAAAGCAACCTTTTTTGTTCGTCAAAAAGTGGCAGACGTTTGGTCAGAACCCGAAATAGCTCAAATTGTTTTTGACTTTAAAGCTCCTGAGTCTCCCGTTGTTACCTCTTTACCAATCGTTGGTGCAGATCCAGAAACTAAAAAAGGTTATCCTGTTTGGAATTGGACAAAATCAGATGACGCGGTCAGCTTTAAAATTCGTCTAAATTCTGGCGATAGTATTGGAAATGCAATTATTATCCAAGAAAATAGTTATACAAAAGAATGTTTAGGAAATGATGAAGGTATCGCTTATACTTTAGAAGTTCAGGCTTCTGATAGTGTTGGAAACTGGTCGCCTATTACCGCAACAAGTCAATCGACGACGCGAGTAAGTACCGATTTACCTCCCGCACCTAATGTAACATTGATAGGAGATCACATTACTGCCGAGACAGAAATTTCTTGGACCTGGGATTATACAGACATCGAAGCAGCTGGTTATACGGTCACTAAGGTTTGGGTTCAAGAAGGATCAAGTCCTAATGGAACAGGCGAACCCTACACCGACGGGCAAACAGAAACTTTGACTTTTACTCTAAGTCCTAATACCGAAGTTCAAAAATCACTTTATGTCGTTGCAGAATGTCTTAAAGATGGAAGTGTAATCAATTCAACTTCTGGTTATGCTTCGGTCCTAATCGACCATAAAGCCCCCGAAGCTCCTTTTCTTTCAGGGGATGATCAAACAGGTGATTTAGCACCGAGCTTTTTTGTCTTTCCAAATAATGAAAGTGATCACGCGGGCTATCGATGGCAAGTTCAAGCAAGAGGGGAAGCTGCTACTTCTTCATGGATTTCTGCCGATGCAAGTGTCAGTTCAATTACAGTTAATCCTGCTCTATCTAGCACAGGTTATTATGTTTTCTATTTGCAATCTAGAGATGCTTATGAAAATTGGAGTGCAACGACTAGCAAAGAATTTGAAGTTATAGACCCTCCTCAACAACCTACAGATTTTGCTCTAGTAAATCCAATTATAGATAACGATAAAACAAATCTTGTTCGTCCTTCATTCTCCTTTACTTACACTAATGGCTTGTCTACTTTGTCAAATTTTAGATATCGAGCTTACGAAAAAGGAACATCTGTTTCTGTGGATTCAAGTTGGACCACTGTATCGTTATCAGGGATAACAGGCGATAGACATACATTTGAAGCCGCTAGAGCATTCGCTCAAGGTGAATTAGTTGTAGAACTTCGGGTGGGTCAAAATCTTGGAGGAAAAATAATTTATTCTCCAATTACAAGTATCAATATCTTTCTCGATTCTATCGCACCTACTTCTCCTATTATCACTTATCTTTCTAATAAAACATCCGACGTCACTCCAGAATTGACATGGAATCCAGTTCTAAGTGCTGTAAATTATAGTTGGGTGCTTTCACAAAATTCAACAGAAATAGCATCTGCCGAAACCTCCCTTGCAGCTGTACAACTAGATACCTTAGAATTTGGATCATATACTTTTACAATTACAGCAGAAGACATCTTTACGAATGTGTCAAGTGCCACTATCTATAACTTTGAGGTGGGTAAGGGTGCTGGTTTTACTGATCCTAGTGTTCCTGGCCAACCCATTATTACAGATGTCTCTAAGTGTGTTTTTGGAAATGCAATTCGTATTCAATTGGCATTAGACACGAGAGCAAAGAAATATATCATTTATCGGCTTTCACAAGACCAAATTTCTAGTGGAATAACTAATGGAGCGTTAGGTACTCCACTCTTGACACTTGGAGCTTTGACAACAGAAAATAAAGGTTATATCAATACAGAAGAACGATATAGCGTTTTCTACGATACGACTTTAACAAAAGGGGATACCAACTCGTATTATTATGCCGTAGTAGCCGCTAATGATAGTGATGTCGCAGGACCTATTACCTCTCTTTTAAGTGCAAGCGATAAAGAGAAAGCAAGAGGTCAATTATTTTCTACTATTCAAAAATCCAGTGGAACTTATGATGGTACCGATTTTACTCTTAGTATGCCAACGTTTGGTGGGCAATCGCTCGCTTATGATGTAGAGATTCTTTCTAGCACAGAAATCGTAGACCCTGCAACAATAGCAGAAGGATGGAACTCTGCTCATGACTCTCTAATTGAAGGCAATCCCATTGATATTGACTATCCATCCGCAGATTATGAAAAGCTTTATTACTTTAAAGCAATTGCAGTACAACTGGATCCAGCATTACTTAGCCGAACTGAACTTGAAGGTGTATTATCCTCCGATTCATACTTTAGTTCTGAGTTTTATTCATTGGCAACTTCACCTATATCGTCTCTGCCTTTTAATCCTGTGGTGACAGTTGGTAAGAATGATGCTAATTACGAAGGTAAGATTCCAGTCTCTATTGCTTTAAACCAAGAACTAGCACCTTATAAAAATCTTGTAAAATTCCGTGTTTACCGAACCTATGGTTGGGGCGGTGGTCACCGAGGTAGTGCTACAGGTGTAGGTTCTGCAGGGTACGATGTTGCAAGTAATGGTAACCCTTTTGCTCCTAATCCAGATAACGTACCAGATGAAAAAACCATTATGGCTTACGAAGTTTCTGGTGCAGATTTCGATGCAAATGGAAAATATGTCGTGCAAGATACCCTTTACGATGTTAAGGGAGGTACCATTGATACTAATGGTGTTACCGTTGGTGGTGATAAACTGATTGCAAGTGTCTGCTTAAATGTTCCCCAAAATGGCTACCAAGGTGGTGGTTGGTCCGGTGAACGACCATTAAATCAACCTGCCTTCTTTACTAATTATCATGATACAGATAATGGTACAACAGGTTTCCCATGTAATCACTTTGGGTGGTACGAGCTTACTCAAGCAGAATTCGACTATTCGCATGCAAGCCGAGGCGAAAAATGGTATCAAGTTCAAGACATGGACGGAGCTTTAAGTGAGCACGAATGGCACTACTTAAAATGGGATTGGGCTATTCGAAAGCAACTAGGTGCAAATAAAGTAGGGAATGGAAGTAGTGCTTTTGCAAATTTCGATTTTGAAAAAATGATTACTGCTAAGTATAAGGTAGAAGTTGTTTTTGCAGATGGCTCAACTAAAGCTGTAGATGGTCTTTCTGGTTACCCAGCACTTACCCCACGTGAAATAACCTTCTTAAGTTCTCTTATTCGCGAAATTACCTTCTATGAAGATGTTCGTTCCTATGAGCACGCTATTATTAAGTACGGCTCAGGCTTTCCAATTGTACAACCTTCTACATCGGATCAAAGCCATGCAGGTTTAACCGCAGGCACCTTTAATTTGTTTGACGCGAGCTTATCAGGGGTTTCTATCAGTACTACTGGAGATGTAAGTATCCTTAAAGGTCTTAGCATGAAAATTGTTGATAATAAGTGGAGTTTGACTAATTTGAGAAACAACAGCAACAATGGTATTGGTGAAATTAAAGGTAGTTATTCAATTACCGTTCCAATTTATGGAACGGCGACCATTGCTCTTAGTTCTCCAATTCGAAACGTTACCTATTGGTTAGGAAACGGAATAGACGACTTAAATGGGACTTTAAACTCTAGCCGATACATTAAGTTAACCTATGGCGGCTACAATAATGCTTGTGTTTTTCAAACTCAAATGAACAAGCACCAAGCTTTTAAAGACAAGCAAAATAGTGGATGGCATGCCTATGCATCTGTTCACTTGTTTGGAGAGTATGCATCGCACTCTTATATGGCAACACAACAATGGAATGATCGAGGAAGTAATATTTGGACTGCACGATTTACAGATATTAACTTTACTTACGAGGGTAAAGCATATCCTGGATTCTAATCCTTTGTTTTTTAAATTTTTAACCCCCTACGGTGCACGGCGAGAGTCGGCACCGTTTTTTTGTATCTAGTGACTGGGTTGGATAAATGAAGAATGGGATAGGGCGTAAGTGGAAATCCTTTTTTCTAACAAAGAATAAAATAAAAGAAAAAAGATTGGGAACTGAAGACCGACCCCGATTATTCAAATCGGGGGATCCCCCCAAAAAAAGAGAAAATTAAAATGATTATTGGAAAAGCTCTTTGGCTTCGTTTAGTTTTATAATGGCGTCGAGGTCGCAGGTGGGGCTAGTGACGAAGTCGCGCATAATGACATTGGTTTTTTGGAGAAGTTCGGATTGTGATTCATCGGCAAGACTTTTGGTAAAATTATTGTAGTATGAGGCATTCAAATTCTCGTGGCCAAGAGGGTAGGCGCTGCGCCCAATGGTTTGCAAAACAAAAAATTTGCTAGGTGTCTGTTTATCATAATAAGAGATAATGCCTTTCATTAACAGGGAGCCACTTAATGAATTGATGGAGGGTTCGTAAGGATTGAGAAGGATATCTGAGCTGCGGTAATAGTAATCTTCTGTGCCTGTAGTCATGTTGCCGCCCCATGCAATAATATAGCGGTAACTATTAGCTTGAGTTTCACCGTAGGTTAAGGTTGATAGAGTAACGGCGTTGATGTCACTAGGGATAGCGTATTGTTCAGGGGAAAGTGCGTCATTTAAAAGTTTTGCGGTTTGGGCTTCACTACCTCCTTGAAAATGCTGAAAATGGAGAATGAGAAATTCTGATGAATTTGCTTCTATAAATTCTTTAATGTCCTGTAAGACAGTTGTATAGGGCATGCCATAGGATGGACTATGAAAAATGAGAAGCTCGTCACTATTCTCAATTTTAGCTACTCTGATATCGAAGTAGCGTACTCCAGCGTTGAGCTGGTCGATAATATAAGACCCCTGAGTTTCGGAAAGAGCAACCATGCCGTAAGAGCCTGCATCGTGGCTACCAGGTAAGACAATTTCGGTGAGTTTAGCAGAATCTTTTAAGTTTTGCATCCATTCCTTGTTATGAGATAAGTCGCTTTTAATAGGTGGTTCTACGCAAGAAATTAAAGTTAATAAAATAAGAGGGGTAAATTTTTTCATATAAAATCCTTCTGTCATATATTTAGATTTTACAGTCAATTTCTAATTCTGTCAAATTTTCTTGCCTAAATTAATAAGTTGTGAGATAATCATGCTAGAGGATTCGTAATGAAAAATAAAATTTTTTTTGCACTTATTTTAGTTTTTTGCCATCAGGCAATCTATTGCGCAGGTTCAAAAGAACTTGCAAAAGTCAATAAAGAAGAACAAATAATCCTTATGCAAGAAATTGCAGCGCGTTACCCTCAAATTGCTTATGCGCGTCATGCAGTCATGGGAGGCTCGCATTATGCCTATACCGAAGCCCTAAGCGATGCACAAAATGAACGCACCTTCATAGCAGGAAGTGAATTGTGTCTTTTAACTATCAAACCAGATGGCACAAAAAGCGAGGAAATTCTTCTAAACGACCCTAAAGGAATTATTCGTGATGTCGATGTCTCCTTCGATGCGAAACGCCTTCTTTTCTCGTGGAAAAAAGATAATTGGGCAGATGATTTCCACCTATATGAAATGAATTTGGAAAATCGCGAAATCCGACAAATTACTTTTGGGGAAGGGGTAGCCGATTACGAAGGAATTTATTTGCCAAATGGAAAAATATTATTTAATTCAACCCGATGTATTCAAACCGTCGACTGTTGGTGGACAGAAGTCAGCAATTTATATACCTGTAACCTCGATGGCAGCGATATTCAACGAATCACATATGATCAAGTGCACGATAATTATCCTACCTTAACCGAAGAGGGAAGAGTCCTTTATACAAGATGGGAGTACAACGACCGCGGACAACTTTTTCCTCAACCTCTATTTAGAATGAATCCCGATGGCACCAATCAAAGAGCTATTTATGGAGAAAATAGTTGGTTTCCAACCACTATTTTACATGCAAGGTCGATTCCTAATTCCACTAAAATGGTTGCTATTGGAACAGGGCACCACTCTTTACAAACGGGGGAACTTATTCTAATCGATACAAACAAAGGGAATCAAGAGGCAAAAGGAATTGAGATCATCGCGCCCGTCAAAATGGCAGCCGCTGTGCAAATTGATCAATATGGCCAACAGGGACCTCTTTATATGTATCCCTTCCCAATTAGCGAGGATTCTTTCTTAGTTGTATCTAATCCAGCTGGCTGGAAAAATTTAACAGGACACCCGCATGGGGCCTATTTAAATCTGCGGAAAAAAGGATTTGGCTTGCACTATGTCGATACAAAAGGGCGACAATTTGAAATTGTTTCAGGTAATCGGCTTAGTCTAGGCCGTCCCGTTCCTGTTGTCGCTCGCAATATTCCAAATATGCCTTCTAATGTCGATAGAACAAAATTGACAGGAACATTCTATGTTCAAGATGTCTACGAGGGGACGACAAAAACAGTCAAGAGGGGTGAGGTTAAATATTTAAGAGCGGTAGCCCTAGATTACCGAGTGGCAGGAATTGGCAATAATGAAAGTGTAGGACCAGGGGGCAGTGCACTTGTTAGCACCCCTGTTTCTGTAGGAAATGCTTCTTGGGATCCCAAAATAATTTTAGGAGATGCTATAGTGGAAGATGATGGTTCTGTTTCTTTAGAGGCTCCTGCTAATGTTCCTCTTTATTTTATGTTGTTAGATAAAAATAAAAGAATGATCCACTCTATGAGAAGTTGGACTGTTTTGCAGCCTAACGAAAATAATTCCTGTGTGGGTTGTCATGAATCCCATTATTCTGCACCCCCTGCAAATTATCTCGCAAAAGCAATGCATAAAAAACCCGAGCCCTTAAAACCTTTTGTCATTCCGCCTAATAGAGGTTTAAGTTTTGTCAAAGATCTACAACCCATTTTAGATAAACATTGTATTTCTTGTCACGATAATTTTTCTGGGAAAGAGATAAAAGATCCTATTGCAAAACGAAGATGGACGCAAAGTTATTTAGAGCTAACACACACTGTATTAGGCAAAGGGAAAGACGACCACAAAATGGTCAACTGGCTAAGTAGCCAAAGCGTCCCAACAGCGCTTCCTCCGTATAGCGCAGGTGCAAACAAAAGTGAACTAATACGCATGCTAGACAGGGGACATGGAAAGACAGCCCTTACAAGCGAGGAACTAGAAGTTATTAGCGCTTGGATTGATTTATCTGTCCCATTTTGCGGAAGCTATAGTGAGCAAAATCTCTGGAACGAGGCGGAAAATCAAAAATATCAGCATTTTATCGAAAAACGTAAAAAATTCCAGACTAAGGGCGAGGTGATAGTTACTCCATTTTAAGTTATTAGATTAAAGTTTGATAATTATTTTCTTTTTGTAAAGAATTAGAGACAAACTTAGAACAATAGCTAAAAAAGTTAAAGAGTACAAAAGAGATGAAACCCCATTCTCGTTGCCTCCTGCTATGGGGATACAGACATTATTATAAAACCACGTTGAAACACTCCATTGTCTTTCGATAATGGCTTGGTCAATTATGACTTCACTTTTCCATTTTATGATACTAGCTATTTTAGCGAGTAAATCGGCTACGATATAAGAAAAAAGAGGGTTTAGTCCCATTGCTTTAAAAGGTAGAAAGAATTTATCTTTGCCTTTTATATCAATGAAATAAATGAATAAAGCCAAAATGATTGTACTCCAGCCACCGGCAAATAAAAAATATGATGAGGTCCATAATGCTTTGCAAATGGGCATAAGCACGCTCAAAATAATTCCAGCACTTACGCATAGTAGCCCTACGGTATATAATTCTGCTGTAATTTCATCTTTGCTTTTTTCTTTACGTGTAATCTGCCCAATCAGGTAGCCTAGTAGTAATGTGCAAGTAGCAGTTAGGGTGCTCAGTAAACCCTCTGGGTCAAAGGGTATTCCATATTCTTTATAAATATGATTTTCTCCTATCACTGCAATATCAAATAAGGTAGCACCTTGCCCTTGTAGAGAATAGATTCCTTTTGCACCATTGACAAGTTGTGCAGACCAATCACCTGTTAATGCCAAAAGAATCCAATGTAAAAAGGCTAATACAACCATTGCAATCATAATTTTGCTGCTCTTTTTTAGCCAAAGAACGATAAAAGCACCTATCACGTAGCAAAGGGCAATTCTTTGCAAAACACCAAAAATTCTTAGGTTGCTATAATAATTAGTGAAATTTTCTATGGTGCTTAAGTTGCTATTAGCACCAAAAGGGTAAAATGGAAAAGCGTTTAGTAGAAGGCCGATCATAAAGATGATAGTACCTCGAAAGAGAATTTTTTTTGTGTTTTCTTTGTTGATGGTTGTATTGTATTTTGAGAAGGAAAAGGCCATTGCGGCTCCAACAATAAACAGAAAAAAGGGGAAAACAAGATCCGCTGGAGTGCAACCCGTCCAACGAGCGTGTCTTAATGGAGAAAATGTAGTTTGCCAATTGCCAGGATTATTTACTAGGATCATGCCTGCAATTGTAAGTCCTCTTAATACATCTAGTGCAAGGAATCGGTTTGAATTTGTTGTTGTCATATTTTTACCCTAATATAACAATTTTACAATATGTCAAAAATGCCGTCAAGAACTTTTTTGCTGTAATCATATTTGACAAATAATGCGTTATCGCTTACAATGAAGGCATGAGAAAACTATCAACCTATTTTATTTTATTGCTAATGCTAATGTGCTCTGCCTCGCTTTTTGCTGTAGATGTCACCTTTATCTCTCTTTTAGAAGAGATGACAGATGTTAAAGCGGTTGCCGAATTTCCAGAACCTGCCTACAAGAGTATTCAGTTTTCTAGTTACGACCGAAAATCGGTCTCTCCCAACGCAGAAGATGGCTTTCATATCCAAAAAGAGGGCAGAGACTGGGGCAAGGGATGGTTCTCTAACGAAGACTTTGATCAAGATTACGGCGACAGAGAAATTGGCGGTTTTAAACAAGCGGTGCTTGCCGAGTACGAAGGTGCGGGTGTTTTGCAACGTATTTGGATGACCGGTGGCGATGTATTTAATTGTGAAATGCCAATCTCTATTTATATTGATGGTGAAGAGACTCCATCTATTCGTATGCCATGGAAAGAATTAGTGGGTGGTAATGGTTTAGTGGGCGCTCCTTTTTCTTATTGTGCAACGCCTACGGAAGAGGTGGTTAATTATCATGGACGTAATTTCTATTTTCCGATTCCTTTTTCTAAAAGCATTTTAATCTGCGCCGACCAAAGAGAATTTGAAGGCAAGAACAACTGGTTTGGGGTTTACTTCCATATTGGACTTAGAATCTACGAAGCGGGCACCACTGTGCAAGCTTACAGACCCGAATTTTTAACCACTTATAAAGAAGAAATCGCACAATGTGCAAACAAGTTGGGAAACCCATTTGCTTGCAAGAAGGAGCAAGCTAAACCATCAACCTTTACTAACATTACCATCAACAAAGGCGAAAGTTGGTCATCAACCTTTACAAAAGGGGCTCTTTCTTCTATTAATTTAGCTTTTAAAAAGGGGATAAACGGCATCAAAAAAGAACGCCTACGAAACACTGTTATCGAAATTGCCTTCGACGGCAAAACTACGTTATATATGCCGCTAGACGCTTTCTTTGGAACCACCTACCTTGGCAAGCCGCACCAGACCCTCTATGTGGCAAACCAAAATGCTAATTGTTTTAAATCGCAATGGTTTATGCCATTTCAAAACGAGGCAAAAGTAACGCTACACAATTTAGGGCGCCGAAAAATCGTTTTAAGTTCTATTGGTGTGGGCGAAGACTCCTACGACTGGAATGAAAATAGCATGTACTTTAACGGCCTTTGGTACGAAATGCGAGGCTTAGAAACGAAGTTCAAAAAAGACTTAAATTTTCTAACGGCAGAAGGGCAAGGAGTTCTTGTTGCCGACGGTGTTACCATTTTTAATACACACCCCGACTGGTGGGGCGAAGGCGACGAAAAAATCTTTGTTGACAACGAAGCCTTTCCATCTCATTTTGGAACGGGAACCGAAGACTACTACGGCTACGCATGGTGTCGTCCGCAAGCATACAGTGCACCTTTTTGCTCTCAAGCTTCTGGCGAAGGCAACAAAGCGGTTGGCACTAGCACCAACTTCCGTTGCCGAACCCTAGACGCCATTCCATTTAACAGCGCCATTACTTTTAACATGGAACTCTGGCACCCATTTTACGCCGACATGAATTATGCTCCCTTTGTCTTCTGGTACCAAAAAGCTGGCGGAACTTCTTCCATGAAAATTTCCCCCGAAATGGCAAGCCAAAAACCTGCCTTATACAAGTGGGATGTAAAGTAAGGAAGTTCGTTCATTTTAACTAACCTCCCAAAAAAACATTAATTGGCATTAGCCTATTGCTAATGGTGCTTGCTTTGGGTTGTCCTGACCCAGTGACATTTACAGTCACCTTTAATTCCCAAGGTGGAAGCGAGGTTGCTGAGGCAACTGTCACCGAACTAGAAGAAGGGATGGGTGTCATAGTTGCAAAACCTGCAAATCCAAAAAAAATAAGGCAACCTTTTTAGGTTGGTATAAAGAAGCCGAAGGCAAAACGGCTTGGAATTTTGAATCCGACTTAGTTAAAGCAAACATAACCCTTTTTGCAAAGTGGCAAGATTGGGAAACAGTTGCTTCTCCTTCCATTGTTCCCACAGGTGCATGGGATGGTATAACTGGAGATAAATCTATCACCTTAGATGTTCCTAGCGGAGCGACCTGTTCACTCCGTTACTTTAAGTGACTTTTATTATGGATAAATATGAGGTCACTCAGAAGGAGTATAGAGAAGTGATGGGTTATGATCTTTCTACTTCTTATGGAAAGGGCGATAATAATCCTGTTCATTATACTAATTGGTATAGAGCCATTGCTTATTGCAATAAGTTAAGTATTAAGATGGGCTTAGAACCTGTTTATTCTGTAGCGGGTTTTGATAACAATAAAGCTTGGGAAGATTTAGCCCATGCAGATATTCCTACTAGCGATAATAGCGATTGGAATAATGCTATTTGCGACTGGGAAGCGATTCTAATTTTGAGCTAGCATGAATAATATGCAACTTTTAGCCTTTCGCCTTTAAGATTGCTTGTGCTGCTGCAATAGGACGACTGGGTTTCAAAAATTTATATAATATTTTTCAAAAAATACAAGCAAAATGCATGATTTTGGATATATAATATGTAGGAGATTTTTATGAGTAATCTTGAAAAAATTCAGCTATTTGAATCGGCAAGTGTTCGTACCGTCTGGGATGAAGAAAGGGAAGAGTGGTATTTTTCTATTGTTGATGTTGTTTCAATATTGTCCGAAAGTAAAGATGGACGTAAGTATTGGAATAAATTAAAACAGCTTTTTTCCGTAAAATATTAAATAATTCCTTGACAATATTTATATATTTACTATAATTAGTATAGTGAATGAATTACAGAAACTTGTGAAGCCTGTAATCGAGAGGGCTCCTGCGGGAGCCTTTTCAATTTTAAGGAGGTTTATTTGAGTTTGATAAACAAAGATTTCCTTACATATAGTGATCAAATATCAAAGCTACGTGCGAAAAATTTAATTATTCCCAACGAAGATGACGCTATAACAAAATTACAACATATTAGTTATTTTTCACTCATAAATGGCTATTAAAAACCTTTTAAAAATAAAAATGGTCTTTACAACAAAAACACCACTTTAGATGATATTTTTTACTTGTATCATTTTGACAATATGCCTTTAAATTTTTATTGCCAGATGCAGATTTTAAAAATTTTTCAATAGAGCTTTCTGAAATTATAAATAATTTAACAAATAAAACAAATCAAATTCAGTTGATGCATTTGTATAAAATTATGGGTTTCCCAGAGAATTGGCTTAAAATCACAGAATTCTGAATATTTGTATGGATATTGCAACCTTCTCAAAAACTAAACCCCACCTACAGTTGAGTAAATGGGGTTTGTTAATTTTTTAATTATCTACTTTTTTACTTCTTCGCCTTTAAGATTGCTTGTGCTGCGGCGAGGCGTGCCACTGGAACTCGGTAGGGGGAGCAAGAAACGTAATTTAGGCCCGCTTTGTAAAAGAATTCGATAGAGCGGGGGTCGCCGCCGTGTTCGCCACAGACGCCCATTTTCATTTTGGCTTTTACGCCTCGGCCTAGGTTGATGGCGGTGGAGACGAGTCGGCCTACGCCACTAATGTCGATGCTAGCAAAAGGGTCGTGGTGTAAAATTCCGCGTTCGATATAGGTTGGCAAGAAGGAGCCAATGTCGTCCCTAGAATAACCAAAGGTCATTTGGGTTAGGTCGTTAGTTCCAAAGGAGAAGAAGTCGGCAACGGTGGCTACTTCGTCTGCGGTGAGGGCGGCACGTGGGATTTCGATCATGGTGCCAATCGTGTAGTTGACAGAGATTCCAGAATTTGCGATAACTGCTTTTGCCACTTCGAGCGCCTCGTCGCGTAGGATTTGGAGTTCTTCTACTGTACCAATAAGAGGGATCATGATTTCTGGAAGGACGGTTTTGCCCGCTTTTGTTAGGTCGCATGCCGCTTCCATGATGGCTTCGACTTGCATTTTATAAATTTCTGGGTAGGTGATACCAAGTCGGCAACCGCGGTGGCCTAACATGGGGTTGCTCTCGTGGAGGGTGTGCATTTTTGTTTTGACATCTTGAGAGGTGAGTTCTAGCGATTTTGCAAGCGACTCGATGTCGTATTCGGATACAGGTAAAAATTCGTGTAGAGGTGGGTCTAAAAGACGAACGGTGACAGGGTAGCCTTGCATCGCGTCAAAAATGCCTAGGAAGTCTTCTTTTTGAAGGGGAAGAAGGGCTTTTAGAGCAATTTCTCTGTCCTCTAGGTTGCTAGCAAGAATCATTTGTTGGAAAATTTGAAGCTTGCCTTCGCCAAAAAACATGTGTTCCGTTCGGCAAAGTCCAATCCCTTCTGCGCCAAAATCGCGAGCGGTTACGGCATCTTCGGGTTGATCGGCATTGGTTCGGATAATAAAACCATCTTTAATCCGGATTGCGTCTGCCCAAGTGAGGAAGGTTTTTAAATCCTCGTTGATTTCTGGCATAACTAATGCCGCCTTGCCTGCAAAGACTTCGCCAGTGGTTCCATCGATGGTCATCCAGTCGCCCTCGTTAAAAGTTTCGCCGTTTATAGTGACCGATTTTTCATTAATTTCTAGCGCTTTACATCCGGCTACACAAGGAGTTCCCATCCCTCGGGCGACGACTGCCGCATGACTGGTTTTTCCACCCGTAGAGGTTAAAATCCCTTCGGAAACGACCATTCCACCAATATCTTCGGCGGCAGTCTCTTTCCGAACGAGTAAAACTTTTTCTTTGTTTGCATGCCAAGCCTCTGCCTCTTCGCTCGTAAAGACAATGCGTCCCGTTGCCGCCCCAGGCGAAGCGTTAAGTCCAACCGTTAGTGCTTTCATCTCTTTGCGAGAAGCGGGTTCGATAAGCGGGTGGAAAAGCTGGTCGATAAGATCGGGTTCTACCATAGCAACCGCTTCTTCTTTAGTTCGCATGCCTTCGGCAACGAGGTCTACTGCAATTTTAATGGCAGCGGCACCCGTTCGTTTTCCATTTCGAGTTTGCAAGCAATAAAGTTTTCCCTCTTGAATGGTAAATTCCATGTCTTGCATATCTTTGTAATGCGCTTCTAAGCGGTCCTTAATTGCCACCAATTCTGCATAAATTTCGGGGTTCTGTTCTTCTAGCACCGACATTTTGTTTGGAGTTCGGATACCAGCGACAACATCTTCCCCCTGTGCATTCATCAAATATTCGCCATAGAAAACTTTTTCACCTGTCGCTGGGTCTCGTGAAAAGCAGACGCCAGTTCCAGAGGTGTCGCCAAAGTTTCCAAATACCATCGATTGAACATTGACACCTGTGCCTAACAAGCCGTAGATGTGGTTGAGTTGGCGGTATTTAATGGCACTTGGGTTGTTCCAAGATCCAAAAACGGCACCAATGGAGGCCCAAAGTTGTTCCATGGGGTCTTGAGGAAATTCCTTGCCTTGGTCTGCGGTAAAAGCGACTTTATAGCGTTTAACGAGTTCCTTTAAGTCGTCTGCAGTTAAGTCGGTGTCGTCTTCGACCCCTTTCTCTTGTTTTAATGCAGATAAAATGCCTTCGAAAATATGGAGGTTCATGCCAAGGGCAACATTGGCAAACATTTGGATAAATCGTCGGTAGGCATCGTAGGCAAAACGAGGGTTATTTGTTAAGTTTGAAATCCCTTCTACCGCTTGGTCGTTAAGACCGAGGTTTAAGATGGTGTCCATCATTCCTGGCATGGAGACGGCTGCACCCGAACGAACCGAAACGAGTAGGGGATCTTTAGCATCGCCTAATTTTTTACCCATAAGGGTTTCTAGTTTTTTTAAATTTTCTAAAACTTCATTTTTGAAGGACTCGGGATAATTTTTATTGTTTTCGTAATAAATTTCGCAACCTTTCGTTGCAATGGTAAAGCCAGGAGGGACAGGGATTCCTAAGCTAGTCATTTCTGCTAAGTTTGCGCCTTTTCCACCAAGAAACATCTTCATTGAAGCATCACCATCGGCCTTTCCACCGCCAAAAAAATACACTAATTTTTCTTTCATTTAAATCTCCTGTCTATATTTTAAACCTTTTGTTTAAATTCGTCAATCGTTCTATAGGTGGAATTCTGTTTTAGTAAAAAAAGTAGGTTATTGAACTTCGAACAAAACGGGCTAGGGCGAAGGCGGAAATCCTTTTTCCTTTCAATTAAACCATTATAGATAAGGAAAAAGATTGGCAGAGTGTTAATGCGCCCTCCATGGCGCTCACTCTGCATCAGGACATCCTTGTCCAAGTGGAGGCGTAGACCGACCTGCTACAAGCAGGTAGCCCCCTAACATGAAAAAATTAAAAATAAAAAAAGAGAGTTCCTTGTATTTGTCATATTATCCCATATATAATGATTGTATGAAGGATTGTTACGAGAAGTTTAGTGAAGAAGTAATGGAAATAATGGCAACCGAGATTGCAGCGGTAGAGGGCAATGAGGTGCTTTTTATTGCGCATCAAGATAAAGATGGACTCATTTATGGGGTAGAGGTTCCTGCTCGTGGCGACGAGGTCTCGGTCCCCGCGTTGCTTCCATGGTTAAATCGTGGCGATATTGTCATACATAATCATCCTTCTGGGAATTTAAAACCAAGTAAAGCCGATATGGGTGTGGCTGGGCAGCTTGGGAATCAGGGAATTGGCTTTTATATAGTAGATAATGAGGTTAATTATTATTATGCGGTTGCTGAGCCCGTTGTTGTTGGTTCAATCGAAAAAATAGATAAAGACAAAATTTGCAATGCCTTAGAACCCGATGGTCCCTTGTCACAAATTTTTAATAAGTATGAGTATCGTGAGGCGCAAGTGGGAATGGTCTCCCTTGTGACAAATGCCTTTAACAATAATAAAGTAGCTGCCGTAGAAGCAGGAACTGGGGTAGGGAAATCGCTTGCTTACTTGTTACCTTCCATAGAATGGGCAGTAGTCAACGAAGAAAAGGTGGTTATTTCGACTGCCACCATTAATTTACAACAACAAATTTTTGAAAAAGATATTCCACTCGCACAAAAGGTGCTTGGTGTAGAGATCAACTCACTTTTACTAAAAGGGAGAGGAAATTATTTGTGTTTGCGGCGATTAGAAGAGGCGCTAACAGAACTCTCGCTTTTTGAAGATGAAAACGATACGATTGCCGCTATAGACGATTGGGCAGAAAAGACGAAGACGGGCGACCGAAGTGAATTGCCTTTTAATGTCGAGCAAAGTGATTGGAGTAAAGTTTGTAGCGAGGGCGATAATTGTCTTGGATTGCGCTGTAAAAATCGGGAGAGTTGCTTTGTCTTAAAGCTAAAAAAGAAGGCGGCGGCGGCCGATTTGTTGGTCGTAAATCATCATTTATTGTTTGCCGATTTAGCACTTCGCCTAGAAGGAGCAGGCTTTGAACAGGCGGCGGTGCTTCCTGCTTTCAAGAAAGTGGTCTTCGATGAGGCACATAACATAGAGCAAAATGCAACTTCTTTTTTTTCTAGCACTTTTAATCGATGGTCGGTTTTTAAACTTCTTAGTCGAATCGTCTCTCGACAACGAGGGCGATATAGCGGCATCATTTTAGAACTTAAAAAATACGATTATTCTAAGAATTGGGTGGAAGAGCTTCCAGAGGTAGTAGAAAAGGTGATTCAAGCGATGGAAGTACTCGATACAGCAACCATTGTGTCGCTTGATACAAACTATTCACTTCGCTTAAAGGCCGATAATCTAAATGATGTTGAATCTCAATTACTTCAACTCATTTCTAAGTTAAATGGTGAGGTTGGAAAACTGCATCGAATTTTAGGAAATATGCTAAAAGAGTTGTCTGAAGAGGTTCAAAATAGCGCTGTTGGAAGTGAGTTATCTACATTGTTAAATCGTCTTTCGGCAATAGCCCTAGCAACGGGACTTTTTGCCAATATTTCGGAACACATGGATTCTGTTTTCTGGATTAAAAAAGAGAAAACGAGCAAAGGAGACTTTTATTCTAGTTTCACAGTCACTCCATTAAATATAGCCCCTAAATTAGTGGAAGCCCTTTTTGAACCCTTTGAAACGGTCGTTTGTGCTTCGGCGACTTTGTCTATCGGAAAAAAGTTTGATTACTTTTATAATCGATGTGGGATTAGCCTTATTAGCAAAGAGCGTCTTTTATCTGATATTTTTCCATCTCCCTTCCCCTATAAAACAAATGTTCTCTTGCAGGTTCCAAACGATGGTCCCGAAGATCCTAACCATCCAAAATACGAGGAATACTGTCGACGCTATATTGCCCGTGCTTTAGAAGTGAGCGAGGGAAGGGGGCTTGTCTTGTTTACCGCCAATAAGATGTTAAATAGCGTTCACGAATATTGTAAGCCTATTTTAGAAGAGTTAGGCATCCCTGTATTAAAACAGGGCGACGATGACCGAGGCCGCCTTTTAGAGCGTTTTAAAAAAGATGTTAAATCTGTCTTGTTTGCCACCTCTTCGTTTTGGGAGGGCATCGATTCCCCTGGTGAAACACTTTCGATTGTCATTATCCCAAGGCTTCCTTTCTCGGTTCCAACAGATCCAATCACGGAAGCTCGGCATGAGGTTATGCAGGCTAGGGGCGGTAATCCATTTATGGAATACAGTGTTCCCGAGGCAATCATGAAACTAAAACAAGGTTTTGGACGCTTGATTCGTAGTAGCGAAGATAGAGGTGTGGTGACCATTTTAGATGGTCGACTTATTCGAAAACGCTATGGAACCGTTTTTATTGAATCGCTTCCAGAAACAAAATATTCTTTTAAACCAGGGAAAAGTTTAATGGACGATTTAGAAAATTTCTTCTATAATTAGTTTATTGAAGAATAGATTCCGTAGGTTCGCATCTGAAAAATACTACAAAATTTGAGAAAATGCTTTTTTCTCTAATGCATTTGATAATTTTTTCGTATTTTTTCATCTGCTGTCTAAGAAAGTTTTTCTTCAAACAAGTTTGAAGGTGGAGGTAGTTATAATGAAAAAAAAATTTAGTTTGATGTTGATGATGTGGCTCTCATTGTTTTTTGTTGGAGCGCTTTGGGCTACTGAATATGATCGTAATGAGATACCAAGGCAAGCGAAAAAATCAATTGAAAAGATAATTAATGCCTACGGTAGTGGATTTAAGGGAATTGCAAAAAATCATTTGCAAAAGTTAGAAAAAGTTTCAAAAGAAAGTTACAAAATTTGGGCAGATGTCTATCGTTATTGGGAGTGGATTGAAAATTCCATGATAGAAAATATTGGGGTTGCTCCAGATGGAATTGAAAATCCGGCAGAGCATGCTTTTATTGTACTAGGTTTTGCCTTAAATAACGACGGAACAATGAAAGAGGAGCTTGTTGGCCGTTTAGAAGTGGCTAGGGCTAGTTGGGAAAAATATCCCGAGTCTTATTTGTTGGTTACGGGTGGAGTAGAAAAAAAAGGTTGGACCGAGGGGCGCCGAATGAAAGATTGGTTAGTCGCTAAGGGCGTTTTAGAAAGTAAGATAATTATAGAAGAGGCTGCACCCGATACTGCGGGAAATGCAACCAATTCATTTGAAATTCTTTACAAGAATTATGAGATAAAAAGTGTTTCGCTCATTACTTCTCAGTATCATTTAAAACGGGGAAGTCTTTTATACTACGCGGAATCACTGTTAAAAGCAAAAGAATTGGGAGTAGAACCCATAAATTTTCTTGGTAATGCAAATGCGGGGTGGAAAATTAATAATAAGAATGCAGAAAGTCTCTCTTTAAAGGCATGGAGTCTTAAATTAGTTGCTTTTAATGAATAAATTTTAAATTTTTTATAGATTTAGGGTTGACATTTAGAACAACTAATGCTACACTAAATCATAAATAAAAGTTACCCCCAGTGGATTTGGTTATTATTAATCAAGTCCACTTTTTTTATGCCATAGTAACTGCAAAAATTAGCTTTTCATTTTGCGTTCGTCCATGAGTTCCGCCGTTGTGTAGGTGGTCATGTCCGATGGTGAAAACTGTTCGTAGTAGACTTGAGCTAAAAATTTATTCTTTTTGCAGACTTCGCCGTAATTCCAAATTGGGGGTTGGCAATCGGGACAGAAGTGCCCTCCGTCAGTTACAAGCATTGGGGTTGCTTCAAACTCACATCCGCAATGGCATTTCCAACTAAGAGGGGTGTGCATGTCGGTAAATTTTTTGGATAGGCATTGTGCACCTCTAAATTGAGCTAAATTCTGCATGTCGGCAATGGTGTAGCTAAAGTCTGCCTTGCGTTCGTATCCATATTCGATTGTTTTTGCTTCACCTACGGTAGGAATGGGTGCATCCCAGTCTCCAATTGATTTGAATCCATTTGGACCATCGAAGTAGGATTGAACGAGTTTAGGGTATTTGTCGGCATTTTTGCCCCATTTGCCAGGAAGTCCGTAGAGGCTCATGAAAATTTTAATAAGCGGGCTAGGGACAATTTTTGCAATATATAAAATTTTGGGGGTTGCTGCTTTTACCGCAGCAAAGTAGTCTTCAAAAGTGTCTCTTTGGTGCTGAGTATAATTGTTTAGACGAGCCGAATCGGCTGGGTCAAAATAACCGCAATGAAAATTTCGAAGCGCAAACCAATTTCGGTCAACACATTTGTAGAAACTAAGGCCAAAAATTCCAAACATCCGATTTAAAAATTCGTGATAAATAAATCGATTGTTTTCTCCTCCACCCATGTTATAAATATTCTTCCAAAAGGATTCTGGTGCTTCAAGCAAATTAGACATCCCAAAACCTGCATCACGCCATGTAACGGGTTCTACACATTGCTGAATGGGTTGAAGGTACATGAGGGGGTCCATGAGGCCAAATAAATTTGGAATAGAAATAAAGGATTGCCTGATAACGGCCCAATATTTGAGCCCCGATTCAATTACCAATCTTTCTGCATTAATTTTAGTAAGTCCGTAGAAATCGCCGATACTTGGATAGACTGGGTCACCCACTTTAATGTTATGAAGCGGCGCAAGTCGGTCTCCGTAGACTGCGACTGAACTAATATTGATGAATTTCACCTCGTTCATGCCGTTTTCTCTTTCTTTAATAGCGGTAATGATATTTGCAACGCCACCGATATTCGTTTCGTCAATTTTCTTTTTTGAATGCAGTGCTGCTGGAGGGATAATAGCTGCCATGTTGATGACAAGGTCGGTATCTTGAATGAGTTTTTTAACTGTCTTAAGATTTCGAATGTCGCCCCAGAGAATTTTAATATTCTCTTTTTCGGTTATAAATCCTTCTTTTATTTGGCTTCGTTTTGTTTTTGCGGGTATATGTTTTTTAAATGTTTTGATATTTTTGTTGCTTGGGCGAACGAGCATCATTACTTTATAGGAGTCACTTTTTTTAAGTAATTCTTGGTAGGTTGCGTATCCCATGGATCCGCTTGTACCTGTAATGGCAATTTGTTTCATAAATTCTCCTTTTGTTTGACTACACATAGTAACTGAAAAAGCTAAAAAAGTAAAGAATAGATTAAAATTTCATTAAAAAATTTTTTTATTTTTTAGATTTGCTAATGTCAGTTCTGTTTGTACGCTCTCTAGCAATTCGTCAAGCTGCGCTTCATTCCATTTTTTAAAGGGTAAAAGTTGAGGGAAATATTTTGTTGATGATTTTCGAATTGTCTTTTTGATCTTTCGATTGTTAAGATCTCGCGATAGATATTTTAGAGTTTGAAAGAGTTTTTCTTCATTTGGAGTTCGTTCTATAACCGTTTTGTCGCAGACATCACAACCACTGCAAAAAACATCATCGCGTCCCATATGCTTCATAAGGGCTTCTCGTCGGCAAAGTTCGTTGTTGGATATAAAATTTTTTATTGCAGGGTGTATTTCTTTCGTTAAAGAGTAATCGGGGCGTACAAGCAACCATGCACTAGAGGGTCCTCGGTCGCGGCCTGCTCTTCCAGATTCCTGTAAGTAGGATTCTAATGTAGGTGGAAATTGCATATGAATGACAGTTCGAATATTGGATTTATCCACGCCCATCCCGTAGGCATTGGTGGAACAGAGGATGGCGTTACTGCTGTTAAAGAAAGTTTCTTCTATAAAACTTTTTTCTTCTTTGCTTAGTCCCGCATGGTAGTGATAGACTGGAATATTTGTAAGCTGCCGGCGTAAGTAGGCAGCAACTCGTTCGGTGGATCTTCTATTTCGAAAAAAGAGAATTGCGGGGCGTTCTAGGGTGGGTAAGGTTGGGTCGAGTCCATCTCGGCTGCTATTTGAAAAAAGAGCAACAAGGCTTCTTTTGGGAGAGAGAGAAGGCAGTAGGTGATAAGAGATGTTAGGTCTATCTGGATTTGCGTTAATGACTACGGGAGGGTTGCTTTCTCTTTCACATTCGGGAAAAAGCAATTCTTTTATTCTTTCTATCCCCATTTGTGATGCGGTCGCTGTAAAGGCATTAACAAGTTTTGGTTTGAGTTCTTCTATTACTTTGTATCCTTGTTGTAAAGAGGGGCGAAAAGTATCTCCCCATTCAAAGAGGGTGTGTGCCTCGTCAAATACAAGGTTGCTAATAGGGATAGAATCAAACTGCTCTAATATTCCTGGCGCTAGCAATATTTCCATGTTGCAAAGCAAAATTCCTCTTTCCCATTTTTTCATCTCTTTAAAGAGGTTTGCTCGTTCCTCTTTCGTCATTCCCCCTTTTAACACTGCCGCATCGATACCCGCCTCCTTGCATCGTCGGTATTGGTCTCCTATTAGGGATAACAATGGAAAAACGACGAGTGTGATACCTTCTATTAGAAAGTAGGGCAACATGAAACAAAGCGTTTTGCCTGCCCCCGTGGGTAAAATAATAATTCGCCGTTTTGGTTCTTCTGCTTGGAGTTCTTCGCCAAAATAGCCGTTTCCAATGAGTGTCGAGTTGATAACTAGCCGTTGATAAGGCAGGGGGGCGGCGATGTTAAATTTTTCTTTAGATGTTAGAGTGATGATGTCTGGGAGTTCTTCAGTCATATTGTATTATCGTTGGAAATTGCATTTTTGCCTGTTTTTTTTGGAAATATTTTTAAAAGTAGTTGATTAATGTTCTTAAATTTAATATAAATAAGGACACTCAAAATTTCGGTTGCGAGTGGGGCACTGAAAACAAAATTTGTAACTTATTAGACTAATTATAATTTCATGTAAATTTAATTTTTCTCGTTGTTGGAGCTAGTTTTTAGCCAGTATGTTTTTTGAATTTAATAGGGATGGAGAGATAAATTGAGTCACGTTACGAGTGAT
>CAYJGX010000017.1:22916-29129 GCA_964369795.1 uncultured Spirochaetaceae bacterium | reverse complement strand
AAGCTAGTATAATGAATAAAATTTCTTAGGAGTTTTTTTATGGAAAAGACAAATAAAACAAGCAAACGAAAAAAACAGTGGGGTGATCGGAAAGATGGATATCTTTTACGTGACTTAGATCCTCTACATTTAATTATGCCTTACATGTATCCAAATCGTTGCGATAACGAAGCATTCATTCAAGAAACCATCGATTTAACCGCAATAAATAAATTCTTAAACGAAAAGAATAAAACAAACCCCGAATATCCATATAAACTCTTTCAAATTGTTGTTGCCTCTATTGTAAAAATCATGACACTTCGCCCAAAGATGAACCGTTTTATCCAAGGACAAAAAATGTACATGAGAAACGACATATCCGTCTCTTTTATTATTAAAAAACAATTTGCGGATTCAGGAAAAGAAGCAATTGCTTTTATCGAATTTGATGAAGATTCTACACTCGAAACAGTACGGGATAAAATGTACAACGAAATTACAAAAGGCAAAGGCGAGGATTACGTCGGCGGTGCAGATAACAGCTTAAATATTGTCTCTAAAATTCCTCGATTTGTTCTTGGTTGGGTTGTCAAATTTCTAAATTGGCTCGATTTCCACGGAAAGGTTCCAACCTCTCTTTGTACAGGAGATCCAAGCTATGCCTCTGTCTTTGTTACCAATTTAGGTTCTATTAAGCTCAACGCAGGCTATCACCACTTAACACAGCGCGGAACCAACTCAGTTTTCGTTGTATTAGGTGAAACCCACAAAAAACCCTTTTACGACGACAAAGGCAATGTCACCATGAAAGAAGTTCTCGAAGTAGGACTCACACTCGACGAACGTATTGCAGATGGATATTACTATTCAAAAACCATCAAACTATTAAATCATCTCTTACAAAATCCGCAATTATTAGAATTACCTGCAAACGAGGAAGTAGATTATGACACAAAATAATAATATCAAAACACCTTGGTTTTCATCGTATGGAGAAGGCGTTCCATCAACACTCACCTACTCAAACAAAAGTCTAATCGAAGAACTAGAAGAGATGGCACGAATTTATCCCGATTATATTGCCTACGATTTCCTAGGCAAAAAGACAAAATATAGCAAAGCAGTTAAAGATATTATCCAATGCGCTAAAGCATTAAAAACCATTGGAATTAAGCAAGGAGAAAAGGTAACCATATGCCTTCCTAATTCGCCCCAAGCGATTACCATGTTTTATGCGGTTAACATGATTGGTGGCGTTGCTAACATGATTCACCCCCTTTCTAGCCCTTCGGAAATAGAATTTTACCTACAAGACTCTAACAGTGTTGCTGCAATCACTCTCGATCAATTTTATGGAAAATTTGAATCCTTAAAAAACAATATGGAGCTACCTAAAATGATTGTAGGATCAGTTGGTGACGCTCTTACTAAAATGAAAAAAATTGGCTACAAAATGACAGCTGGCAGAAAAATCGAAAAAATATCATCTTCTACCAACACAAGCTTGTGGAAAGAATTTATTAAACGCGGGGATCTATACAAAAAAGAAGACTACCGCGCAGATGTAGCGGCACACGATGTCGCTGTTATTTTGTACAGTGGTGGAACAACAGGTACAAGCAAAGGAATAGCTTTAACCAACTTCAATTTCAATGCTTTATCAAAACAAATTATTGCAATGAATCCTCACTTTAAGGCAGGAGATTCAATGCTTGCAGTTATGCCAATGTTCCATGGTTTTGGACTTGGGGTTTCGGTACATTCTATATTATTCAATGGAGGAAAATGTATCCTTGTTCCCCGTTTCACCCTTTCCTCTTATGCGAAACTCATCAAAACAAAGAAACCCAATTTAATTGCGGGAGTCCCCACCTTATACGAAGCGCTTTTAAGAGTGCCAACCTTAAAAAGAGCCAATTTATCTTGCCTAAAAGGAATTTTTTCTGGAGGAGATACGCTTTCCCCCGAACTTAAAAAACGTTTTGATATCTTTTTAGCAGAACATAAATGTGAAGTACGAATACAAGAAGGCTATGGAACTACAGAATGCGTTACTGCAAGCTGTTTAACCCCTCGGGAAAAAGAAAAAGAAGGAAGCATTGGCATCCCTCTTCCAGACATGCTCTATAAAATCGTTGCAGTTGGAGGAGAAAACGAACTCCCTTACAACCAAGATGGCGAAATTTGTATTGCCGGCCCTACCCTTATGAAAGAATATATCAATCAACCTGAAGAAACGGCAAATACCCTAAAAAAACATAAAGATGGACTCATTTGGCTCCATACGGGTGATTTAGGCAGCATGGACGAAGAAGGTTTTATCTATTTCAAGCAACGAATTAAAAGACTCATCATTACAAATGGTTACAATGTCTATCCTAGCCAAATCGAGAAAATTGTTGACGCCCATGAAGCAGTTCACTTAAGTTGCGTCATTGGTGTTAAAGATCCAATCAAAATTCAAAAAGTGAAGGTTTTTGTTATGCTAAAACCAGATCACACTCCATCGGATGCACTTAAAAAATCGATTATCGAACATTGCAAACAGCATGTTGCAAAATATGCAATTCCATACGACATCGAGTTTAGATTAGAGCTACCTAAGACAAAAGTTGGAAAGGTTGCCTACCGAGAACTAGAAGAAGAGGAAAATGCCAAAATGGCATAAAAACAAAATCCCATCCACTTGTGTAAAAGTCGATGGGATTTTTTGGGGGGGCTAGCGACCGTAAGTCGCTACCAGGCTATGCGGCGCTCGGTCCTCCTTTCAGTCGGACTGCCTTGAGCAAGGCACGCCTACTATCCTTGCCCCGTCTAAAGAACAAATTCACCCGATTTATAAATAACGACCTCTGTGCCATCTTTTAAAACCGCGGTGACTGTTTTATCTTCTGTATTCACGAGATCCCAATGTAATGCCGATTTATTAAAACCAAGCGCATCGACTTGTTCGGGTGTAAGTCTGCTTGCATCTTTTGAATAGGTATTAATATAGCTAGCACCCACTGCAATATGGCAATTACCAAATTCTCCGCCGTAGTTCTCATCGAACAAAGTGTTTGCCATAAATTTATCGATTTTAGAAAATCGGCGGTCGGTTAAGGAAAACTCTCCTATTCGGCAAGCCCCTTCATCCATCGCAAGTTGGGCTTGCAAAAAGGCCTCTCCTGTTTTAGCAGAGGATTGGATAACCCGCCCCTCTTTGAATGTTAGCAAAACTTCCTCGACGAGGTTACCGTTTCTAAAAGAGGGCTGGTTTGCATAATAGCTTCCCTCGGCGCTTCGGTAATCGGGAGATAGAAAAAGCTCAAAGCTTGGAATATTGTGGCCCGAGATGCCAATCCAATTCCGATCATCGCCGGGGGCAAGAGAAAGATCCATATTTACCGTTTTAATGCGGTAGCGAACAATTTCCATCGAATTGAGTTTCTTTTTAATAAGCATCGCTTCATCGAAAATTGATTTCCAACCTGCAACGGGATCATCTGTATTCAAAAGGCAAGCATTGATAATTTGATTTGCATATTCTTCTACTGTTAAATTTGCTGCCTCTGCGAGCGTTAGAGTGGGCAACATACAAAGTGTCCAGCCTAAATCACCCTTTAGTTCGCTTTCATCTAATAAATCTCGCATAAATTTGCGAGAAATAGTGAAAGCGGCTATCTTATTAGAGTCAACCGATTTTAAGTGAGTAATAGAGGCAGGAGCTCGCAGCGAGATAAGTCCCTGGATACTCGAATACAACTCTTTTTCTCCGGGAGCAATAAAATTTAATTGCTCTTCTGCTCCCTTCTCATATAAATTAAGTTCCATTTGTGGGGTTGGTGTTAATTGCATGATAGGATGCATTTCTAACTGATAAATTTTTCGTTGTAAAATTTGGGCTAATTCAATGGCATCTAACTCAAATTTAATTAAAATAATATCGCCTTTTTTAAATTCCTTTTCACGCGCTGTTTTAAGTCCCCAAATTAGCACATCTGCATATTTTTCTAATTGCTTGGCAGTAAACATTATTATCTCCTAATTATTTGGCAAAATCTCTAAAGCCTCTTCTTCCATTTTTGAAACTTCATCGACAGTCGGTAATATTTTTTTAATAGAAGTACCTAAGTAATTTTTGCTATTTTTTTCGTAAATTTCTCGCAGTCTTGCTTCGTTAATAATTACTTTATTTTTTCCCATACCAATAACTGCGGCATGTTGAATTTGCCCTAATTTGTTTGCTAAAAAGACTTCATAAAATTCAGTGAGCCCTGCTTGTTCGGTATTGCCAATCAAACTCACCACACCAGAATATAATTTCGTTTTCTGATTTTTTTCATTTTTAACCCAAGTTAGCAAAGGCTCATGATAAGATTCAACAGGGTATAACAACAAGCTTTTTAAGGCTGTTTTTCTAGAAGCATCTGTTTTACCCTCATCGAAGAAAATATCAGATAAATATGTTTGCGCCGACTGGGTCTGTAAAATTCCTATTACGCGGAAACAATGATTTTTAATATTATTTTCGGGATCTGTTTTTGATTTAAAAATAAGCTCTGGAACAAACTCGGTCAACTTTTCTTGCTCACATTTTTTTATAGCCGCTAACCGTACCCGCCAAAAACTGTCTTTTAATCCGATATCAACAAATTTCATAATCACTTCCCTAGAAAAACCTTCAAGGGATTCCATAATTTTTAAACGTAAAAAGGGATTATCCTGATTCATTTGATCGACTAAAACATCGACAACCGATTCATCTCCAAGTTTCGCTAAAACCTGTGAAAAGGCTAGCCTTTCATCTTTTGTTATTTCACTATTTAATTTTTCTAACACCCACCCTTTTGCTTCATTCCCGCCTATTTCGCCGATGGCAAGGATCATTGCAGGCTTTAATTTTATTTTTGCATAAGGATCTTCAAATAATCCTTTGATTTTAAATCCCCTAATGCTTCAATGGCGCTATTTCCAAGCAAATCACTTCCATACTGATATAAATTCCAAAGAGCATCATCCATATCACTTACTTTTGCAATTGCCCCATCATTGACTGCATCAACAGAATATTTGATAATAGGAATAATTTCTTGATCTACTTCATCCTCATAATAGCGAATTTTATCCATGGCAAACTCGTATAAACCATAAAACTCAATTGCGGAAAAATAGGCAATAATGGCAGGAGAAAAATCATCAGCATTTCGATGGGTTTGATGGAGTTCTAGTATTGCATCTTTATAGAAGGAATCTTTTTTATCTGTAATATCTTTGATAAAGCCAGCAATTTGCGAATCTAACCCCCATTTTAATAATTGCAAATTATTTTTTTGTAATGGCGTTAGCTCTTGAAACTCCTCTGGGGAAGGTGTGGCCTCTGTCATCTGCACTTCTTGTGTAAAAGCACAAAGAGTCATGAGCATCAACAGAAAAAAGAAAACTATTTTTTTTATATTCATAAAACTAGAATCTCCCATTTATTTTCTCCTTTTAAAACGGCTTACTATTATATCGGAAAAAACTTCGACTTTCAAAAGCAAATAAAGAGCTAGAACAGGCAAAGCAACCATTATTGATAATCCAACAAGCGCTAGAAGTCGCAATGCACCACTTTCGTGCAAGTAAAATTCGGGGAAGTAAAAATTAAATAAAAGCATAATAATCACAAGAGGAATCATCGAAATAGCCACTTTGACAAAAGTTTGAGCGAGTTTTTTGATTCGTCCTCCCTTTAATTTATAGATAGAAATTGCCCATAAAACGATAAAAGCTAAGGTATAGGCAATTGTATTTGCCCAAGCAAGACCAACGGCTCCCACTCCAGTATAAAAAAAGATGAGAGAAAAGAGAATATCTGCTACCGCAACTAAGATTGCACCCACAAAAGGAATCGCATATGATTTTGTAGAATAAAAATAGCGTTGTAAAAATTGAAAACCACTAATTGAAAGGATTCCGACGCTATAGGCCTTTAGTACATTTGCAGTAGCGCCAATATTTTCTATTGTAAAAGCACCTCTATAATAAACGGCCGATACAATAAATTCGGCTCCAAGAATTAAAAAAAGTGAAGATGGAATGATAAATGCGATAAAACCCGAGAGTCCTTCTTCTATGGAATCTTTTAATCCAGAAATATCTTGTTGAACCGATTGTCGGCTCATTCTTGGAAACAAAACGGTAATAATCGAGATTGAAAAGATTCCAAAAGGAAGTTCCCAAAGAACCAATGAATTTGCTATTGCAGAA
>CAYJGX010000017.1:19985-22906 GCA_964369795.1 uncultured Spirochaetaceae bacterium | reverse complement strand
CCATTTTAGAGGCTAAATAATGTGCAAACATTTGGAGTGCCATAAAAATACCAGAGGAAAAAAGTACAGGGAGATAGCGAGTCATGATATTTTTAAAGGATTGCGATTTAAAATCTAGGGAGGGTTGCAAAGAAAAACCCGATCTTAAAAACTGTGGAATTTGAAAAAGAATTTGAGCCAATCCTCCCACTAAAACCCCTACAACCATTGCATAAAGCCCTAAAACTTTATGCAAAAGAACAACAGACAAAATAACAGATATCGAAAATAAAATAGGAGTAATACCTGGGATGACAAACTTTGAAACAGCATTTAAACTTGCCATTATAATTGCAGATATACTCACAAGCAATAAATAGAAAATAAGATACCTAAAAAGCTCGACAGACTTTACCGTTTGAGCGGGATCGGTAAAATCAGACAAAAAACCTACAATTTGAGGTGCAAAAATAACAAACAAAAGTAATAAAGGAATTAAAAGGAGCATTTGAAAAGTGAGAACGGTTCTTACCACTTTTTTTGCTTTTTCGCGTGATGGATCTTCTACTAAGGTTGATGATATTTCTGGAATATAGGCTGATGATAAGGCCCCTTCTGCCAAGAGTTTTCGTAGATTGTTAGGGATATTAAAAACAAAATTAAAGATATCGGCATTAGCTCCTGCACCAAAGAAGTGAACAAAAATTATTTGCCTTAGAAATCCAAATATTCGAGAACATGCAGTAAAAAACCCTAACACAAGGGAAGCCCCTTTTCTTTCTTTCATTTTTTCCTCTATTTAGAATTGTATCGTTCTAAGAATGCTTTTTTAAATTCTAAAAATCTTCCTTCAACAATACTAGAACGTATATCATCCATAAGAATTTTCATAAACCACAAATTATGCTCTGTGCACAAAATAGAAGCTGTAATTTCATTTGCTTTTATCATATGCCTTAAAAACCCCCGTGAATAGCGCTGGCATGCAGAACATGGGCAGCCCTCTTCTATTGGTCCATTATCTAAGGCAAATTCTTGTTTTTTAAGGGCAAGCTGCCCATCGCGAGTGAAAACCGTCCCATTGCGGGCAATTCGCGTAGGTAGAACACAATCAAAAACATCGATTCCATTTTCAACACAAGATAAAATATAATCAGGAGTTCCGATTCCCATCACGTAACGAGGTTTATCGTCGGGTAAAAAATCTGCCGTATATTCTAAATATTCACTAAATTCATCGGGACTCTCCCCGACCGAGAGACCCCCAATTGCATAGCCTGGAAAATCTAATTCGAGTAACTGCTCTGCACTAAGGCGTCTTAATTCTTTAAAAAAATTACCCTGTATAATCCCAAAAAGATGGCCTTCGTACCCCTCTTCTTTTTTTCCTAGATAGTGTTTTTTCGCACGTTTTGCCCATTGCGTAGTCCGAATAACCGCTTCTAAAGCCTTTTTTTCTGGAATTCCAGAGGCCGAGCAGACATCTAAAACCATTTGAATATCGGAATTAAGACCGACCTGAAAATCGACCACATTTTCTGGCGTAAATAGATGATACGAGCCATCGATGTGGCTACGAAACTTGACCCCTTCTGGCATAATTTTACGAAAATCAGCTAATGAAAAGACTTGAAAGCCACCACTGTCGGTTAAAATATTTTCTTTCCATGAAGAAAACTCATGGAGAGAACCATACTTATCAAAAACCTCTTTTCCTGGCCTCAAATACAAATGATAGGTATTGCCTAAAATAAGTTTATACCCCATGCGTTCAATGGAATCGTGCAAAAGAGCCTTAACCGTTGCATTGGTTCCTACTGGCATAAACATCGGGGTCTCAACTTTACCATGGGGTAAATCTAAATAACCCGCGCGTGCCTTCGATTTTGTATCATTATATTCATTTATATAAATTTTTTTCATATATAATCCTTATGAGCGTGCATTTTTAAAAAGAGTGATTCCAACTAAAGTGAACAAAATCTCTGGCAAAACGGCTCCTACAAAGGGATGCAAATATCCATTTTTTGCCATTAAAACCGTTATCATTTGAAAAACATAATAAACAACTGCCAATCCTAAAGATATTCCCAAACTTAAAATAAGAATATTCTTCTTGAACCAACTGCCAATGGTAGAGGCAAACATCGATACAATTAAACAGACAAATGGAAAGGTAATTCTGCGATATAAAGGCGTTATACCAGAAAGATATTCTGTACGGCGCCCCGAATCTCTTAGAGTAGTCAAATAATCCCACGCCTCTAAAAAGCGCATCTCCTCGACATCAATGTCGACACTTTTAAAGATTTTAGGATTTAAAGTGAGTCGATTGCTGGTTAATTCGTCAAAATAACCCTCTTCCACTAACTGATTATCATCACTCCAAGTAAAAACGCGAGCCTCTTCTAATACCCACTGGCCTAATTCTTCATCCCACTGGGCACTTGTGGCGTCGATTCGCGATAAAAACTGGTTTTTTTCGTTTCGCTCGACAATAATAAGTCGTCTGAGTTTCGCAGCTTTTGGCACAAAGTAATCGGCATAATAAATGATCCCTTTTTGATGATCGATAGCCGACTGGACATCGCTTTGCCTCGCATATTGACGGGTTGCATCAAATTTTATTTGAGCCATACGGGTAGAGCTATCTAACACAGCCCATTCTTGAAAATAGAAGCTAAAAATACTAGCAAAAATACTTAAATATATAATGGGTCGCACGAGTTTATACAAAGGAAATCCCGAGGCAAAAACAGAAATAAGCTCATTGTTTGCATACAAATTTCCTAAAGAAAAACTTACAGAAAACAAAAGTGCTAGAGGCAAGGCTTGATAAATACACTCTGGCACATAATATAAGTGAATCTTTAAGATTGTAAGTAATGATGTATTGTAATTTAGATAACTCATTAAGTTTTGAAAAAACTCTACTAATATTA
>CAYJGX010000017.1:0-19975 GCA_964369795.1 uncultured Spirochaetaceae bacterium | reverse complement strand
AAAAGAGTTCCAAAGAAGGCTTTTAAAATCATGGAAAATAGCATTTTTTGTAAGGTATTCATTAGTGTCTTAACCTCACAACATATAAGATATTTCCAACAATAAAAATAAGGATGTTAGGCACCCATAGTATTTCGGGCTCTGCCCATGCTGCCCTACGTGCCAAAATAAAAGAGATCATAAAAAGAAACCAATAAACAACCGAAATAAGGACTCCAATAATAAAACCAACACTCTTCCCACTTCGCTTTGCATACATTCCAAGCGGAAATGCAAGGACTATCATAACAATGCAACCCACTGGCATAAAAAGCTTTTTATGAAATTCGGTCTCTTTTCTTTCTCCAATATCGCTCGTAAAGACCTTTTCCTTAACCGATATTAAATTTTCATATTTTGAATCTAAAATAGTTAGTTGGGATGTATCGATTTTAGATTGGTTAGCGGCTTTATCGATTATTTCTTCGTAGAGCATTCTCGCCTCATAGCGAAAATTTCGTTCTTCAAGATCATTAGCTTCTTGCCGAGTTGCAAGCCTTGTATTGATTTCAGAAATTTCCTTGTACAACATCTGCAAAGTTTTATCCGAATCTGAGATAGAACTGATATTCGCTCCACTTCCTTCATCGATTAAAATATTATAAATCATGCGCTCGGCAATGGCAAACTCAAATTCATTTTTAACTCGGGCAGGAACAGAATGGGCAAAAATTTTGTCCATTTTTACTTCGGTTACCCCTTTTTGAATTTCACTTGCAGCAAGGGAGGCATCTTCTGCCAAAATAATTCGTTTGTTGTTGTTATCGTCCTTATCGATAATAACTAAATTTTCAATCTTAGAATCTTTGATATCCCCAGCATAGATAACCATTTCCCCATGAGAGGTATTTGAATTTGGGTTGATGATGAGTTCGGGTTTCGTGTAAGCGATATCAAACATTAGCTGATTTCTTCGTTTTGCACTGACATACATAAAATAGGAATTCATTGTCAAAGACAACAAAAACAAAAAGATAGAGACTATCAGCAGAGGTTTAAATAGGTGCATATACCTAAGACCGCTAGCCCGAAAAGCCTGAATCTCGTTATCGGCAGAAAGGCGCCCAACAGACATAAGCCCCGCTACTAAGGTAGCGAAAGGGAATGTCATCCCTATAATGTAGGGCGTGTAGTAAAAAAGCATTTGGATTACCGAGTTTAACGGAATTTGCTTTTCTAAAAGCGTACTTGCCATTACCAATAATTGATTGACTAAAAACATAACAAAGAAAAACAAAAAACAGACGATAAAATTAAAGAGAAATTCGATTGCAATATATTTTGAGAGAGTCCAAGTCGTACCTAAACTTTTTCGTTTGAAATCTAACTTGATATGCTTTTTTTTCATTTATTTGCCTGAAATACCTGTTGAACCAAAGCCCCCAGCTCCACGCTCGGTCGCACTAATTTCACTTTCGACTTGAAAGTCTGCCTGCACAACGGGAGCAAGTACCATTTGGGCAATACGATCTTTTGGCTGAATCACAAAAGGCTCTTGCCCTAAATTGATAAGAGGCACCTTAATTTCCCCCCGATAATCGCAATCGACCGTTCCAGGGGAATTTAAAACGGTAACCCCAAATTTAACGGCCAAGCCAGAACGCGGGCGAACTTGGATTTCGTAGCCATCTGGCAACTCTGCATATAAAGAAGTAGGAATTAAAGCCCGCTGACCGGGTGCAAGCGTCATTGCTTTGGGTATATCTGCTAATAAATCTGCGCCAGAGGATAAAGAGGAACCATAGATTGGCAAAAAGCCCTCTTTAACCATAATTTTAACTTTAATTTGTTCCATATTAAGAGTATACAACAATTTTTGCATAAAATAAAGTATCAAGAAGAGTTATTTTCCTTTTGTGGAGGGTCCCCGAGTGGTCAAAAAATTCTTCCCACTCGGGTCGCGTGCTTGACTTGGACAAGGGTGTCCTGATGTCAGAGAGAGCGCCATGGATGGTGCATCTACACTCTACCAAGGGTCCCGTCGCGTTGCGACCGTTTCACACCATTACGCCCGCGAACCCATTTAATCCTCTTTTCAAAACAAAAAAAACCGCAAAACTTCATTTACGAAAGTTTTACGGTTAAAAGATGCATTTTTAATGCTTCTATTTTAATTATTGAACTGCAGAACGAACCAAGCGAAAGCCATAGCTCATGATGTCGACCTCGGGGTAAGCTTTGCTGCGGACACCAACCCCGCAGACAGAGCTAGCGCTATTAAAGGCACCGCCCCGAAGGACGCGGCTATTGCCCGAGGCCGGACCTCTCGGATTCGTGTCATTCTCTGGATTTACTAGTGGATCGTAATAAGATTCATCGAACCGGTCCCAACACCATTCATATACATTACCACTCATGTCATGAAGCTCTAAAGCATTAGCTTCTTTTCCGCCAACAGGACGACTTTTATAATCTGAATTCCCATTATACCAAGCAACTAGGTCTAAATTGTCACTTCCAGGGTATTTAAAATTTTCTGTTTCAACACTACCGCCCTTCGCCGCATATTCCCATTCTGCTTCTGTAGGTAAACGGTATCCGTTAGCTTCCCAATCGCACGTAGCAGCTTCCCAATCGCTATCACCTCCAGTAGGAATAGAATTATAAGCAAATTTTTCCCAAGCTTCATTGTCAGCAAAACCTTCTACAGAATAAACAGGAGTTAAACCATTTTTAATACTTAGTTTATTACAATAGGCAATCGCTTGGAACCAATTGACATAATTAACGGGGTGGGAGGAATCGTCCCAAACGCTGTTGTTATTTTCAAATACAGAATTCGCTCCAAATATAGCTTCATACTCTTCCTGTGTTACCTCTTTCTCTCCCATATAGAAACTAGAAAGAGTCACAGGGTGAGCAGGTTTTTCATACGCATCCGCGTCAAGATCGTCTTCTGGTAACCCCATGGTAAATTCTCCGCCTTGGACAAACTTCATAACAGTTGTTTCTTCGGTGACAGTAAAGGTTGCCGTAGCAACATTGGAATTTATCATTCCATTCTTAATTGCAATCGCACTAATAGTCTTTTCACCTACTTCACCTATAGTAAAAGGTGCAGAATACAAGGTAGAAGTTTCCGTAGGGACGCTTCCATCCGTCGTATAGCGAATCTCTGCCCCTTCTGTAGTGGTAGAAAGAGGAATTCTATCAGTATCTTTAAAAACAATTCCACTAGCGGGAGAAATGGTTGGCATTACTACCGTATCCCAATCTTGCCACTTTGCAAAAAGGGTTATGTTTGCCTTAACTAAGTCGGAATCGAAATTCCAAAGAGTTTTGCCTTCGGCTTCTTTATACCAACCTAAAAAGGTTGCATCTTTTTTCGTGGGGTCGGGCGTGGGTTTTGCAACTAAGGCACCCATGCCTTCTTTTAGTTCGGTAGCAGTTGCGTCAGCAACCGTGCTTCCGCCTTGGGAATCGAAAGTGACTGTAAAAATTGTTGGTTCAGGACAGCCCAAAGCAAGAATTATTAGCAATAAGCTAATGCCAATTTTTGTTTTTTTCATTTAAACCCTCCATAGGAAAAAAATCATTAATAATGAATAACATAAACTTAAAAAATAAACAAGAGTAAATTTCTGTCATACGCTAGTTTTACGATGTAAATAAAGTAAAAATGCGTGAGTCCGTGAAGGGTCGCGAAGCGAGATCCCTTAGTTTGCATAGGCAAACTAAGGAGTCTAGCCCTGTAAGGGACGACATGAAGCGAGCAAGCGAGCGTAATGGCACGCCCTAAACAAAAAAAACCGCAAGACTTCCTAACGAAAATTTTGCGGTCTAATGATTACTAGAAATAATCTAAAATTATTTTGTTTCTTCGGCTGCAATTGCATCGATATAGGAAAGGTTGAGTCTTCCCATTTTGTCGATTTCTAGCAATTTAACTGGAATTTCTTGACCTTCCTTTAGGACTTCGGAAACGGTTTTGATTCGCTCTTTTGACATTTTAGAAATGTGGCAAAGGCCTTCTTTTCCAGGAACAATCTCGATAAAAGCACCAAAATCCATAATCTTTTTAACCACACCATTGTAGATTCGCCCTACTTCTGGATCTTCGGTTAAAGCCTTGATCATTTCGATTGCAGCGTCTGAATCTGCTTTGTTTTTAGCAAAAACTTTTACCGTTCCGTCGCTTTCAATATTGACAGTTGCGCCAGATTTTTCGCAGATAGATTTAATGGTTTTACCACCCGTTCCAATAACTGCACCAATTTTTTCGTCGTTAATTTTGAAAGAGGTGATTTTTGGAGCGAAAGCAGATAATTCTTCTCGTGGAGTCGAAATCGTTTCGTTCATAATTCCAAGAATGTGCATTCGGCCTCGTTTTGCTTGGTCTAATGCAGTTGTCATAATTTCTCTGGTGACACCATCGATCTTAATATCCATTTGGAAAGCAGTAATCCCTTTTTCGGTACCACAAACTTTAAAGTCCATGTCGCCTAAGTGATCTTCTTCGCCAAGAATATCTGAAAGAACAGCAATATCTTTTCCTTCGGAGATAAGACCCATCGCAATACCCGCTACCGGTGCTTTAATAGGAACCCCAGCGCCTAACATTGCCAAAGTCCCACTACAAACAGTTGCCATCGAAGAAGAACCATTAGATTCTAAAATTTCAGATACAATTCGAAGAGTGTATGGGAAATCTGCCTTGCTTGGAAGAACTGCTTCTAAAGCTCTTTGAGCCAAGTGGCCATGTCCAATTTCTCGTCGGCCAGTGCCTAAACGACCTGTTTCACCAACTGAAAATGGAGGGAAGTTATAGTGAAGCATGAAGTTTTCGTAGCTTTTGTCTGCATCGATATTGTCGACCATTTTTTCGTCGTCGGCTGTTCCAAGAGTAACAACACCCAAAGATTGAGTTTCGCCACGAGTAAAGAGTGCACTACCATGAGTTCTTTCTAATAAATCTAACTCACAAGTAATAAGACGAATATCTTCTACACCACGACCATCAGTACGAACACCATTTTCGATAATCGATTTTCGAACCACTTCTTTTTCTAAATCGTGGAAAAAGTTGCTAAAAAGTTTCTTTTGAAGATCGTCTGCTTCTTGCATGAATTTTTCGTTTAAATCTGCCTTAATTTCACCAATAGCGGCATATCGATTAGACTTCCCTTTTACGAAACAAGCATCTTTTAAGAGAGGAAGTGCAATTTCTCGCATTTGAGCTTCATTTTCTAGTGTATACTCTGGCTTAACTAAAGGAAGTTTTTCTTTACCTGCAATTTTAACAAGTTCTTTAATACCTTCACAGATATTGTCGATTTCCACACGGGCCTTGTCGATAGCACCTAACATAAGATCTTCGGAAACTTCTTTTGCTCCCCCTTCGACCATAGTGATACCATCTTTTGTTCCAGCAACTACGATATCGAGTTCACATTTTTTAAGTTGTTCAAAAGTTGGATTGACAACATAATCGCCATCAACATAAGCAACACGAACCGCTCCAACAGGACCATTAAATGGGATGTCAGAAATAGCCACTGCAGCACTAGCAGCTGCCATAGCAAGAGTGTCGGTTGGGTTAATTTGGTCACAAGAAACAGCCGTAGGAATAACTTGAATTTCTCGTCCAAATTCTTTTGAGAAAAGGGGTCGCATCGGTCGGTCGATAAGTCGACTAACTAAAATTTCTTTGTCTTTTGCACGCCCTTCTCTTTTGGTAAACCCACCAGGAATTTTCCCCGCTGCATAATATTTTTCATTGTATTCCACTTGCAACGGAACGAAATCGAGACCTTCGATGGGATCTTTACTGCAACACACGGTTGCTAAAACAGCACTTCCGCCTAACTTCGCTAAAATAGTTCCGTTAGTTTGTTTTGCCATTTTTCCAGTTTCGAGAACAAGTTCTTTGTCCCCAATTTTAATACTGACTTTTTGTACAGTCATATAAAACACCTTACGCCCAACTTTGCAGTTGGGCGATTTATTTTAGAGTTTGATTTTTTTATTTTCGTAGTTCTAATTTCACGATAAGAGCTCGGTAACCTTCTAGGTCGACTCTCTTAAAGTATTTTAAAAGTCTTCTTCGTTGACCAACAAGTTTTAATAGACCCCGTCTTGTGTGGTGATCTTTTTTGTTGATTTTTAAGTGTTCTGTTAACTCTTTAATTCGAGTTGTTAGAAGTGCCACTTGTACAGGTGTAGACCCTGTGTCTTTATCGTTAGCACCAAATTCTTTTACGATAGCTTGTTTTGCTTCTGCTGAAATCATTATTTTTCTCCTTGAATAATGTTTAATAATGTAATTGTATTCCCGCCCATTTTACTAATACCGTATAGATGGACTTCGTCGTTTTTAAACTGAATTTTTCCTTTTTCGTTTTTTTCCGAAATAAAAGAAAAGATTCCTGTTTTAGGTATAACCTGTAAAAACAGTTTTCGGTCGATTACCAATTCCGTAGCATACTCTTTTGTTAGATAAGGCAAAAGAATATGGATGGGATGACCTAATTGCCGTTTTGCCCGTTTAAGCTGACCCCTTAAAAGTTGTTTGCGAATTTGCGAACTGCTAATTTTTTTAAAGCCATTTTTTTTAAACGAAACTCGGTTAAGAGAGACATTGCAAGAAGATAGAATGGCAGAAATTTTATCTGCACCCATTTCTCCATTGTTGCCACAACGAAAATCTGGTCCGACTACCACATGGCGAAGTTGTGGAATCTTTAAGATTTCATTTAAAAATATCTCACCTTTTATTTTACTGAAATTATCAGAAAAGTCAATCAGTATAAGGGTTTTAAAGCCCATTTTTGCAAAGAGTTCACTTTTTTGTTCGAATGTTAAGATATCCCCTAAGTAGCGATTAGGGAATAAAATTTTAGTAGGGTTTTGCAAAAAAGTGACAACAGCGCTATTTCCATTGCCAAGTTTAAGTGCCTGTTTTAGCAGTTTTTGGTGACCCTTGTGGACCCCATCAAAGGCTCCAATGGCAATGCTTTCTATGGGGTATTGGATTTGGTCGATATCGTTAAAGGAGACTATTTTCATGGCTGTCCCCCATTCATTAAATATTGAAAGGTGTTTTCTTTTTTTTCTACAAGTGCTAAAAATTCTTCGTTGTAAAATAAGGCACTCATCCCTTGGGGCAACTCTTGCGCGAAGGGTAAAAGATGGATGGGAGTCCCATTTTGAATTTGAGAGAGTTGTTCTTTTTTAACTGAATGTTGATGGATTTGGGGCAGTGATTGAAAGATGTCGTTTGGTTTGATGAGCTTTTCTTTCGTGAGTGCTAAAGGTTCACTGGCGTCGTAGAGGTTATAAGGGCCTACTTGTTGGCGTTCTAGCGCGATAAGGTGCGCGCAGCTTTCACATGCGAGAGCTATATCGCGAGCTAGCGAGCGGATATAGCTTCCTTTTGAACACTTTACCCGAAATTGCAAAATGCCATTTGGAGAATAATTTAGTATCTCGAGAGAAAAAATGGTAATGGGTCTTGATTTTAATTCGAGTCTTTCGCCAGCGCGAAGACGGTCACTTGCTCTTTTACCATTAATTTTGATTGCCGAATAAGCTGGCGGGGTTTGTAAAATATTTCCAATAAATTGTGGCAAAACGGCCTCAATCTCGGATAACGAGGGAATGGGCGCTTTTGCCACCACTTCCCCCTCGGGGTCAAGAGTATCGGTTTGAATCCCGAACTGGGCAGTAGCAATATAAACTTTTTCTTGTGCCTCGATATAAGAGGCTAGTTTTGTCATTTTCCCAACTAAGACAACAAGCAACCCTGTTGCAAATAAATCTAAAGTGCCAGTATGCCCTACTTTTTTAGTTCCCATAGCTCGCTTTACAGCAGAAATAGCTTTAAACGAAGTCATCCCCGCTTGCTTGTTCAAGAGAACTAATCCCGAGACAACCGAGGGTGCAGGCTCTTTTTTAGTAGATTGTGACGACGGGGGCTTAGAATCATCCATCTGATTCGATATCACTACAAGCCTCTTTTATCTTATTTTGAATCCGAATTGATTCTTCAATAGAATGGTCTTCTTTAAATTGAAGTTTTGGAGTATTGCGAGTTTTAAGTTTTTTTGCAAGATCTGCTTGAATAAAGCCAGCAGCACTTTGAAGCCCTTGAACCCCTATTGCTGCATCAACCTTATCACTTAAAGAAGAGATCCAAACTTTTGCATATGCTAAGTCTACAGAGACCTCAACATGCGAAACACTTAGCATTGGTGATACTCGATGGTCTTTTATCTTTCCAGATAAAATAAGTCCGCCAATTTCTTGTGCCAATATATTCGCAACACGCTCTAGTCTAAATGATTTCATTTAACTAGCTCCAATTTCTTTTTAATTTCTTTCATTGCAAATACTTCGTAAATATCTCCAACTTGAACATCATTAAAATCGAGTCCCATACCACATTCAAAGCCTTCTTTAACCTCTTTTGCATCGTCTTTAAAACGTTTAAGAGAGGTAATTCCAGCAGTGGCAATAACGATATTATCCCGTAATACGTGTACTCTTGATTGTCGAGTACAATATCCTTCAAGGACATAACAACCAGCAATGGTTCCCACTTTTGGAACTTTAAAGGTATCCCGAACTTCGATTTTGCCAATCACTTCTTCGACAACTTCTGGAGCTAACATACCCTCGAGGGCTTGTGTCATCTCTTCGATTACATCGTAAATGATTTGATATTTTCGAATTTCGACTTTTTCTTTGTCTGCAATTTCTTGAGCTTTTGGAGTCGGTCGAACATTAAAACCAACGACAATTGCATTTGATGCTGATGCTAAGTTCACATCGGATTCGATAATCGCACCCGCAGAGGCATGAATAACATTAATTCGAATTTCTTTCGTCTTAATTTTTTCTAGTGCCGTCTTAATGGCTTCCACTGATCCATGTACGTCACCCTTAACAATGACTTTAAGTTCTTGGATGTCATCATCTTGGATTTTGTCGTATAAATTATCGAGTGTGATTTTTTTGATGTTTTTAGCTTCTCGTACTTTATCGAGTTCTTGTCGTTTTTCAGAAACTTGCTTAGCCTCTTTTTCGCTAGCCGTTACTTGAAATGGAGAACCTGCATCTGGGATTCCAGTAAGTCCAATAATTTCTACTGGAGTCGAAGGTCCTGCCTCTTTAATTTTTTTGCCATTATCGTCAAATAAGGCACGAACCTTTCCATAAAATACACCCGCTACGTAAGCATCACCCACTTTAAGAGTACCTCGTTGAATAACAACAGAAGAGACAATTCCTCGGCCTTGTTCAACTCGAGATTCGATAACTTTACCTTCGGCACGTGTATTATAATTTGCAGTAAGCTCCATCATTTCGGCTTGAAGAAGAATAGAATCGAGCAATTCGTCGATACCTTCGTTCTTTAATGCAGAAATATGACAATAAAGAGTCGTTCCACCCCAATCTTCGCTTAAAAGCCCATATTCGGACAACTGTTGTTTAACACGATCTGGGTTTGCATCAAAGAGATCACATTTGTTAACTGCAACAATAATAGGAACCTTTGCCTCTTGTGCATGATGAATTGCTTCCACAGTTTGAGGCATAACCCCATCGTTTGCTGCAACGACAAGTACAACAATGTCAGTTACTTGCGCACCACGTGCTCTCATCAAACTAAAAGCAGAGTGACCAGGAGTGTCTAAAAAGACAAGGTCATGTCCTCTTCTATTTACTTTATAGGCACCAATATGTTGAGTAATACCCCCTGCTTCGCCGGCAACTACATTTGCCTTTCGAATAGAGTCTAAAAGTTTAGTCTTACCGTGGTCGACGTGACCCATAACTGTAATAATAGGGGGTCGATGTTGAAGATCTGAATCTTCATCTTTTTCGGTTTCGATAATCGTTTCGTCGTACAAGCTAACAAGGTTGACTTTACAATCGTACTCGGAAGCTAAAATAGTGGCTGTATCGGCATCAATTTGTTGATTGATAGTCGCCATAACACCCATAGAAAAGAGTTTTCCAATAAGGTCGGCTGCTTTTAAATTCATTTTACGAGCAAGTTCGGAAACAGAAACGACATCTAAAATATCAACTTCTTTTGGAACTGGAGTTAATTTTGTAAAATTTTTCTTTTTATCTTGTTGAAATGCAAGTTCTTCTTGTTCTTTTTGAATGTCTTCTTTTGTCTTGCCTTTAAACATTCTTTTATTTCGATGTTTTTGTCCTTCATCTCGTAAGGCATCGGGAGCAGGTCCACTTTGAAATCCGCCGGGTCGGCCAGGACCACCTTGATACCCTCCGGGACGACCTGGTCCACCCTGATATCCACCTGGTCGACCTTGTCCTCCCTGATATCCTCCAGGTCGACCTTGCCCACCTTGAAATCCTCCAGGTCGGCCTTGTCCTCCTTGGTATCCACCAGAACGTCCTTGATAACCACCTTGGCCGCCTTGTCCTCCTTGATAGCCACCCGTGCGACCTTGGTATCCACCTTGACCGCCTTGACCACCTTGATATCCACCAGTACGCCCTTGATAGCCCCCCTGGCCACCTTGGTATCCACCAGACCGCGCTTGCCCACCAGCTCTATTATTAAAACCAGGTCGATCAGTTCGATACCCTTGATTATTATTTTCCCGAGAATCACCATTTCCTTTTACTACAAAATGTGCACCCGTTCTTGGCGCTGGTTGCGGACGTGATTTTTGAGACTCCAATCTTTTTTTATCATATGTATTTGATTGCGAAATATTATCTGCATAATTTCGCCGAGAAACAGCATCAGATTTTGTCGCTTCTGTTGGTTTAGTACTAGCCGCTGGTTTAGACTCTGATTTTACATCTTCTTTTTTAGGAGCAACTTTGGCTTCTTTCTTTGGCTGTTCGCTATTGGCATTTTCTGATTTCGCTTTAGGTTCGACAACAGAAGATGAATCTTTTTTAGTAGCCGCTGGTTTAACTGTTTTTGGCTTAATCGCCGTTGGAACCACTTTTTTGACAGGTTCTGCCGTTTTCACTGCAGTTGCAGAAACAACAGTACTCTTAACTGTAGCTTCCTTTTTCTTGACTACTACAACTTTTTTCTTTGGAGTAGCATCATTAGAGGCTGCCACCGAAGTTAAAGGTGCCGTTTTAGCTGTTGATTCAGTGGGATGTTTAATTAACGTTACTTTGGGTTTGTCGTTTATATTTTCTTCTGACATATTCTATATTTATTACCTCTTATTCCTCTTCTTCCTCAAACTCAAAACTTAATCCTACTCCACAGCTTGGACAAGCTTCCATATCTAATGTAATATTTCCGCCACATTCTGGACATTCATAATACTCAATTTCTTCTTCCGTATCTTCGACTGTTTCCTCTTGCGCAACCTCTTCTTCAGTAGCACCTGCAGGCGAAACATATTCTTCTTGAATACTATTTCCTTCATCATCGACGATATCTACGTTCTCTTCGATAATTTGAGTCACAAGTTTAATATCATCTTCTGAAAGTCCGGCTATCGATGCAAGTCGCCCAGATTGTTGAACATCGATTAAATCTTCAATTTGAACAACCCCTGCATCTTTTAATGCCATAACAACGTGAACAGGGACTCCAGGAAGCTCTGCAATGGTAAGAATTTCATTAAAAGATTCTTCATTTGAGAATAAGGCATCCATTGCTCGCTTGTTATCTTCGGAGATTTCCATTGTGCTGTAATCTTCGGTTGTTTTGACATCGATGTTCCAGTCAACAAGACGACTGGCTAAACGAACATTTTGGCCCGATTTACCAACAGCAAAAGGGAGTTGATCGACTTCGACAACTGCTAACGCACTTCGTTTAGATTCATCTAAAATAACCCACTTTACTTCTGCTGGAGATAACGCATTTCGAATATATTCTTTTGGATCTGGATCATAGTGGAGAATATCAATTTTTTCGCCACCTAGCTCTTTAGCAACATTTAAAATTCGTGATCCTCGCAAACCAACACATGCTCCTACTGGATCGACATCGGTTTTTTTAGACCATACAGCCATTTTCGTTCTATAACCTGGGTCACGAACAATCTTTTCTATTACGACTACATCTTCTTTAATTTCTGGAACTTCTAAATCAAACAACCGTTGTACAAATTCCGAATGCGATCTAGACAAAGTAATTCCAAGGAAATTATTTTTTTCATTTTTCTTAACTTCATGAATAACCGTACGAACTCGATCTCCTTGAGAATATGCATCGGAAGGAAGTTGAAAAGAACGAGGAAGTCTTCCCTCTACGTTGTTACCTAAATCGAGATAAATATCGCCATCTTTTTCTCTCTGATAATAACCTACTACAAGTTCATTTAAATTTTCACTGTAGTGTCTAAAGTTTTTATCTTTTTGGATTTCGCTTAATAATTGAGTTGCTTTTTGGCTAGCCACCATAACGGCTTTACGATTTAGCTTTGTAAGATCGATTTCGATCTCTAATTCATCGCCAATTTCACAATCTTCAACTAACTCTTTAGCATCTTCTAATTCGATTTCTAAATATTCTTTATACGCTGTATCGACAATCATCTTACGAGAATACAAAGAAACCTCTTCGACATCCCCGTTATCGTCTTCTATAAAACGAACAACCGCATTTTCGATTGAACCAAACGCTTGCTTGTAAGCGGCTAATAAAAATTCTTCAATAATTTTTTTAATTACATCTTCACTTACGCCTTTATCATTGACTAATTCTCTAATTGAACTTGCTAAACCTTTAGCCATAACTTGTACTCCTTAAATTCCTAAAAAAGTTTTGCTTTTTGAATATCATTTATCCGAATTCTAGTTTTTTCGGATTGATCTTGATTAAATAAAACGACGCTATCTTCTTGAATTTCTCCAATAAGACCCTCTTGCCATTCGTCCGTATTCCAAATTAAAAATTTTGCAAGTGAACCTTTAAAAATTTCTAACTCTTCTACCGTTTTTAGTGTTCTGCCTACCCCCGGAGATAGAATATCCAAATAAACCTCTTTTTCGGGATTTAGTACTTCTAACCGAGGCATGATGACTTTGTGCACGCGAACACAATCGTCCATAGAAAAACCCCCTTGACGAAAAAGAACCATTGTCACGCGGACAATCCCTTTTGCCAAAAGTTGATTTAATTCTACAATGACGTAGCCCATTTCTTCGAGAATAGGATTAATCTCGGTAAATAAGGGCTCTGCAACCTTTCTTTTTTTCACTAGCTACAAAAAAAGAAGTCTGTGCGACTTCTTTTACTCCTTTAACTTATATTATATATATAATCACTTAATTTTAAAAAAAAGTCAACAAGTAATTTAATATTTTCTTGTCTCGGACAATCTCCCGACATCACCCTGATAGGCTTTTGCCGACTTTAGATCATCAAATAGAACTAGCTCTGCAACTGGCACCCATCCCGATAATCCTGGACTTGTAATTTCGCACCATCCCCCGACTTGAGAAACCTTCAAATTAACCTTGACTACATCATTGAGATACAGTGTCATCATCCCCTTTGCATCTGCAATCGGCGACTCTTTCACACGAAGAAAATTTGAGCGCACAACAGCATACTTGTCTTCCATAATGACTGAATCATTAGAAAGAATATGATTATGAGAAACTAAAGAGACCCGCTTTTCACAACTTGAGGTTAATAATGAAAAAATGAATAAAAGGAATAATGAGAACTTCATATATTCTATATCGGATTTATGGTGTGTAAATTTGATAGCCTAAAACAAAAAAAACCACCCTAATTTTAAGGTGGTTTATGCTCCCCCGGACGGACTTGAACCGCCGACCCAATGGTTAACAGCCATTTGCTCTACCGACTGAGCTACAAGGGAATGTCATTCGACTTTTTTAATATACAACATTCACCCCTTTTTAGTCAATATCCGAATGAAAAAAATAGTTCATTTTTTTATTTGATTTTTGATGATTTTTATAATAGAATAACAATATGAAAATTTTTATCAATCTACTTTTAATCTTAGGAACACTATTTTTCCTTGCGAGCATTACCATTTTTAGCACTCTATCTTTCTCACATTCGCATCAAATGCAACAAGACCAAATTAAAGATTATGTTATCCCACTAAAAAACAACCTCTTTGAAAAATCATTATTACAATCGACTTCTCTTAAAGCACCCTCTTTCGAGGCAGCAGACGAGGCGCTATCTGCCCAAGTAATCGGTTATCTAGGCTATCAATATATCGAGAACAAATTCGTTAGCTATCAATCTCCAAAACTCGACAACAGCGACCTTCTAACAACGAAATGGGGAAAAAGCGAACTCACAAACGAAGGCGTTATCACTCATAAAAAGCATTTAAAAAAGATCTCTTATGTCAATATTCTATCAAATTCAGAATTTATCATCTATTACAATACATTCCACGAAACCATCATTGTCGAATCATTGCAATTTTTCACCCTTTCTCTTATCGCCTATCTTCTTTTCCTACTCCTAGTTGTACTCATTATCTTCATTTTTTCTAAAAAGAATGCAAACGAGACCCAACCCCCTCAAGAAGAATCGCAATCACAATCAGATTCAGATTCGGAATCAGAATCAACATCAGAATCCGAAAATTTAGCACCAGAAGAGACTCCCTACAACACTCTTCTCTCTTTACACACATTTAATAAGGCAGATATTGATTGTTTCTATGCCGTAGAATCAAACACGCCTTTTACCTTCGCCCATTTACAGTTTAATTCAAACAACGACACTGCCATCGACGAAATCTATCTTTTAAACACCTTAAATCAAATCATTGGCAATATCGATAACTACTTCGATTTTACACAAAACAATCTTTTCCTTTTCCTTAAATCAACACCTCTAAAAACGGCGTTAAACTTAATACAAGATTTTAACCAAGAAATTAGTAAAGAGTCTCCAGATATCGCCTTAAAAGCAGGACTTTCCGCATTAAATGAAAGAGATATTCAAGCTAACGATCTTATCAAAGAAGCTCAAATCGCACTTAACAAGGCAGACGCAGAAAGCCCGATAATTGGCTTTAACGCAGATCGCCTTTTATACGAACAGATACACGAGAGAATTATTATTTAATTATTTTCTTCTGTTGGCTACCACTAATAGTAACTCTTCCGCCTCTAAATTGCTTTTTGAATTTAAAGGAGTTATTTTGCCATTCGTAAGTGCATAACCTTCTTCTACATAAAAATCGAGTTTCACTAGCATTTGTAAAAAGTCATCGTAGGTAAAAAGGTGGATGTTTGGGGTGTTGTACCATTCATAAGGCAAAGATTCACTAACTGGCATCTTTCCCCGTAAAAGAAGGTCTAATCGGACTTTCCAAAAGGCAAAATTAGGAAACGAGACAATCCCTCGCTTTCCAATTCGTAGCATTTCCTCTAGCAATATTAGCGGATTGCGTAGTGTTTGTAAGGTCTCTTCTAAAATAACATAATCAAATGTTTGATTATGAAAGACAGATAAATCTTTTTCCATATCGGCCTGAAAAACGGGAATATCGTTTTCGATTGCTAAAAAAACATTTTCTTCATCGAATTCGACACCCTGCCCAAAAACTTCTTTTTCTTGAATTAGAAACTTTAATAACTCCCCTCGACCACATCCTAAATCTAGAACTTTTGCCTTGTTATTAATGATTTGCGAAATTTTTTCATCTTGCCATCTAGAAGTTTGTACACTTAGACCTGTCGAAGTATATGAATCAAATCGACTCAAGAAACTTTGAACCAATGGGAAAACCTCTGCGGGAAGAGAGGGATCTAAATGATTACTATTTAAGGTATATTCTTTTATAAAATTTTCAATTTCTACTTTCATTTTAACCTCATCCTTTTGCAAAAAAAGATTCAAGCGCTCTTCCAACAGCAGCCGATTCGACTAAAAAAGCATCGTGTCCAAAATCGGACTGGATTGATAAATACGAAACACTCTTACCTGCCTGAACAAAAGCCTCTGCTAGTTCTCTGCCTTGCTCGGGAGAATAGAGCCAATCCGAAGAAAAAGTCATAACTAACATTCTTGCCCCAATTCGCTTAACAGCTTCTTGTAAATTGCCTTTTCCCCATTTGACTGCGGCATCATAATAATCCATTGCTCGAGTAATATATAAATAAGAATTTGCGTCAAAGCGTTCAACAAAGCTCTTCCCCTGATGATTTAAGTAACTTTCAACCTGAAACTCGACCCCAAATCCACAAGCATGAGAGTCTGCATTTTGCCGCTTTCTGCCAAATTTAAGATCCATTCCCTCTTCTGAAAGATAGGTGATATGGGCTAACATTCTAGCCGCCGCTAGCCCTTGTGCGGGTTTATCCCCGCTATAGTATTGACCATTATTAAAGTGAGTATCGTGCATAATCGAGTGGCGGCCCACCGCATTAAAAGCCACTCCCTGAGCAGAAAGTCTAGAGGCTGTTGCCAAGACAGCACAGTTTTTGACCCTATTTGGATATGCCATGCTCCATTCAAGAGCCTGTTGACCACCTAGAGAGCCACCGACGATTCCAAAGAGTTGATTAATCCCTAAATAGTCAATAAGTCGCACCTGCAGCGAAACCCAATCTCCCACCGTAACAACGGGAAAATCTAATCCCCATGGTTTATCTGTGGCTGGATTAAGGTGCCGAGGTCCCGTAGTGCCAAAACAACTGCCTAAAACATTGGAGCAGATGACAAAATATTTGTTGGTATCAATTGCCTTACCTGGTCCAATAATGGAATCCCACCAACCTGGCTTGCGGGAATTCCATGGACGCCCTTGCTTTTCCCATTCTTTATCCCAGCCAGCCACATGCGCATCTCCACTTAAAGCATGAGTGATTAAAATAGCATTCTCTTTTTGACTACCAAGAGTTCCATAAGTTTCGTATTCTACGACAACATTATCCATCTGAACCCCAGATTCTAAAAGGAAGGGATTAGATTGAGTTGCAAGAGTCGCATTTTTTGCTATTGTATAACCTACAGAATTTGCAGAATTAGGTAAATCATATTTATCCATAATTGGTTATATCATAAATCTAAACTCTTTACAATCATAAAAATTAAGGGTATAAAGAATGATGAATATAATCGATAGTCATACCCATTTACATTCTATTCACGAAAAAAATATCGACCTTGCCTTAGAGATTGAAAAATGCAAAGAAGCAAAAATGCCCTATCTTTTAGACATTGGAATCTATCCAAATGATTTACAAACTCGTCTAAATTGCTACAAGCAGCTTTTAGATATGCAAAATTTTAATCAAGAAAATAAAGATTTCCGGATTTTATTAGCGGCTGGAATCTATCCATCAGCAGTCATAGAAGCGACAACTCCAGAACTAATGGATCTTCAAATTGCAGTTCTAAAGGAAAATATCTTACAATGCGAGTTTCCCATCGTTGCTATCGGCGAAATTGGAGTCGACTTATTTCATCAATATGGCACACTAGAAAACCAAAAAATTCTTTTTGCAAAACAAATCCAACTTGCAAACGAACTTTCCCTACCCATCCTAATTCATAACCGCGAAGCAGACCAAGCTATCCTCGAGGTTCTTTATGCCAACCCTGTGGATAAGGGCGGGCTCATCCACTGCTTTTCATCGGATCTAAATTTTGCACAAAAGGCAATAGAACTTGGGTTTTATATCTCCTTTGCCGGAAATGTTACCTACAAAAAGTCAACAACCATTGCAGAGGCCGCCCGCTTGCTCCCCTTAGACCGAATTTTAACCGAAACCGATTCCCCCTATTTAGCTCCCCAAAAATTACGTGGACAACTCAACACCCCATATAACACCACCTACGTAGCAGAGTTTATCGCGCAACTACGAGACATTCCCCTTAGCGAATTGGCAAACCAAGTAAAAACCAATTTCGAGACGCTTTTTCAATTAATTTAATTTTTTTCTTTTTTGAGGGCCGGCGACCAAAGTTCGCCGTAGCGCTATTCGAACTTTCGCAAAGAACAGCCTACGGCATGGCTACTATCGCTGCCCTCTTTTAGACTTGCCAATCTATGGAAAGCTCCCCACGAGCTTTTAAAATTTTATTCACCTCTGCAAAATGATTAGAGCCCAAAAACCCTCGATATGCCGACAGCGGTGATGGATGTGAGGCTATCAAAACAATTTGATTCGATAAATCTAGTTCACTAGCAAGAGATAGCGCATCTTTGCCCCAAAGGAGAAAGATAAGCGAAGATTTTTGCTCTGTTAACCTTTTTAACAATCGCAATACAATCCCTTCCCAACCCCAACCACGGTGGCTGCCGGCCATTCCTTTTTCGACTGTTAACACCCGATTAATGAGCAAAACTCCTTGTTTTGCCCAAGATTCTAGATTTCCAGTCTCAGGATAGGTAAACAAATCAATAGAACGCTCTAGCTCCTTATAAATATTTCGCAACGAAGGAGGAATTTTAATTTTATCCGGGACGGAAAAAGACAACCCACAGGCTTGCCCTTCCTCATGATAGGGATCTTGTCCTACAATAACCACTCGCACACTCGAAAAAGGGGTTAGCTCAAAAGCCTTAAACCAATTCGACCTATCTGGAAAAATAATTTTTCCAGCCGCTTCATCACTTGTAATTTTTTTAATCAGTAATTGCCCTTTTTCACTAGATAATTCTTCATCTATAAAAGATTGCCAACTCATTTTTTTAAAATCCAATCATCAAATTGAGACTCAAAGCTACTAGGGGTCATTATTTCACGAATGGAATCTTGAGCAAAGTCGTCAGACATACCAGCAATATAATCGATAATCATATAGTCAAAGCCCCCATCGACTTCTTCATAAAAAGATTTCATTTTTGTAATAAAATCGTAAAAGCGAACCGAGACCAAATTCTTTTCGGTGTAGTATCCTTTTTCATCAAAACCATACGTCTTAAATAAATATTCTAAATAATTATATAATGTTCTTAAAATTCTTTCAAAGCTATCGTGGTAACCACAGAGCATTAGGTTCCCATAAATTTTTTCATAATTAAACTTCTTTAAAACGAGAACCGCTTCATAAATCTTATCGGAAAAGCCTATTTTACCTTCTCCTAAAGAATAATTAATGACATCTGTTACCAATGTATCGATAATTTTACCATTCTTAGCACCTAAAGTCTCTTGCACCACTTCGGGAATTTCATCTTTTGTAATAAGCCCTAACCCAATTGCATCTTCCATATCACGCCCCATATAGGCTATTTTATCGGACATTCTAACAACACAACCTTCCCATGTAGAAGGATAATAACTTCGATCTTTTATCGATGATAAATCTTTAAATTCAAAATCGGGCATTATTTCTTTTTCAAATTTTTCGCCACAATGATTTACAATTCCATCGCGCACAGCATAAGTTAGATTTAACCCATCGCCATATCGTGCTATCGAATCGATAACTCGCAACGAATATATTTCATGGCGAAAATTACCATCTTTTATTTTCTTTTCTTTCATAATATCCGATAGAATTGTTTCTCCTAAGTGACCAAAGGGCGTATGCCCTAAATCATGGCCTAAACCAATTGCCCAAGCTAAATCTCCATTTAAAGAAAGAGCCCTACAAATAGTAGTCGATACAGATGCAACATGCATTACATGTTCTATACGAGTACAAATATGGTCATTTTTTGGTGCAAAAAAAACTTGCGTCTTGTGTTTTAATCTTCTAAAAGGATATGAATGAATAATGGCTGTAGAATCCCTAAAATAGGCGCCTCGTAGATCTTCTTTTCGCTCTTTAATTCGACTTTTCATCTGCTGTGAAGATAATTCATTATTAAAATACAAAGAACCCATACAAACTCCTATTATGACAACTCTAAACCATTTTAGATATATCTAAAATAGCATCTACCTCTTCTTTAGAAAGATCCGATAAGACAACAGCCGCCTCACGCACTTTTACCTTATTTTTATAGGCATAGTAGGCAATTTCGGCTGCCTTGTCATACCCTAGATTAAGCGCTAAAGGCGTCACTACAGCTAAACTCCA
>CAYJGX010000016.1:22247-29196 GCA_964369795.1 uncultured Spirochaetaceae bacterium | reverse complement strand
AATACAAAGTTTTGGTATTTATTTTGTTAAAGAGTTGAACTTAGGGGACATTGTTACAGAAAAAAGTTGGAAGGTCGAAGATGGGTTTATCCATGCACTTTATCACCAAGATGGGCAACTTGCCGCCGTCTCTAAAAGTAGGTGGAGTGAACGTTAGAGTATTTGACTTTATTAGGATCGAGGGATTTAATATGTTCTCGTTCGGTATCTAATGTGGAAATAGGTCCATGGCCAGGATAAATAACATAGTTGCCATCGAGGGTCAGAATTTTTTCTTGGATGTTCTTAATGAGTTGAGCCTTTAGGTAGGGTGTTTCGGTATGTCCAAGACAACCTGCCTCCATTACGTCGCCAGTAAAAAGACTTCGGTCAAATTGATAGACGACAGAATCGCGAGAATGGCCATTGATAAAAAGAACTTTGACTTTCATTCCTAGGATATCGATTTCGGGTTCTTTTTCTTCTTCTAAACGAATAAATTTGATGTCGTTTAACTTTTCTCCAGCGTAATAGACATTTGCATCGTAAATTTTTAGAAGGGTGCGAAGTCCTTGGATATGAGCTTTATGTCCGTGTGTAATAAGAATGTCCTTGATTTTAAAACCATGTTTCTCTATTTTCGTTAAAACTTTAGTGTCAAAATGGCTTGGGTCGACGATAAAAGCATCTTTAGTTTTTCTGTCTGAAATAAAATAGGAGTTAGAAAAGCCTAATACTCCGAAGTGGGTATATATGTTGTACATTATTTTTTCCTCATTTCGCTAAAAAAAGCTTCTTCAAAATTTGAATATTTAAAATTAACATTATGGCGTGTGGTATCGTAGAAGTGAACTTGCTTTAAATTGCAATCTTGATATAGGACATCGGATATAGTGGAAAAATTGAAACGGGAAAAGAAGAGATCTGAGCCGCTAAAATCGAGATTGTTTAGATTCGTTCGGACAAAACTATGGTGTAAAAGATCTGAGTCTATAAAGGTGGAATTAGAAATGGTTGCTTGTCCAAAAATAAGATATTTTGAATTGATATTTTTAAATGAGCAATGATCGATTTTTGCTTTTTCAAACATAATCATTCGCATTTTTGCATTGTCAAAATTACAATTAGAGAGTGTTGTGTCGCAAAAATGACAATTGTAGATACGTTTATTTGAGAAATCAAAGCCATCTAAATTCATATAAGAGAAACTACAATAGGCAATAATATCGTTGTTGTTTACATATTGCAAAGTCGTTTCAAGATAAGATTTTTTATCTTCTTCTGATAGATGTTGGTAACAAAGATTGTATTTTCTTAGACCAAAATGTCGGCATCCTTTATGGGAACATTTAACTTCAGTAATCATATTAAATAATCAGCCTTTTTTATAGACTTGTCAAGAGTTTTTTTATATGATAATGAATATGAGTTGTAAAGGACGAATTTTATTTGGTATTAATCGAATATATACAGTAGAGCGGGAAGACAAAGAACTCTTTGAATGTAGAATCAAGGGAAAGGTCCTAGCGCAAGAAGAAAAAAGCTACAATCCGCTAGCTCCCGGAGATATTGTCTCGTTTGAATTAGACGCACACCACCCCGGGAAAGGAATGATTCTTGAAAAAGAAGATAGAACGAATGCCTTTAGTCGCTATAATACGAAACGTAAAACACCACAAATTTTAGCTGCAAATTTTGATTGCATTGTTTGTGTCGCCTCTCCCGTATCCCCTCCATTTCGTCCTCGCTTTATTGACAGGGTTGCCGTTTCTGTTCCTGTGGGAACGCCCGTTGTCATTGTTTTAAATAAAGCAGATCAAGGGATTTATCCGGAGGATGAGGCGAGGTTTGCTCATTATAAAAAATTAGGCTATCAACTTTTTACTTGTAGTGCAACGACTGGGAGAGGGGTTAAGCGACTAGCAAAATATTTAAAGGGGAAAACCGCTGTTTTTGTTGGGCAATCGGGGGTTGGTAAATCATCGTTAATAAATGTGCTTCGCCCCGATTTAGAGCAACGTGTGGGCGAAGTTTGCGAAAAACACAACAGAGGGCGCCACACCACAAATTTTGCAGCACTCTTTCCAGAAGATAATGGATTAGAAATTGTAGATACTCCGGGGGTACGGGAGCTAGAAGTCTATGGTATCGAGCCTGAAGACTTAGGCCATTACTTTCCAGATTTCCAAGAGTATTTAAAGCACTGTAAATTTTCACGATGCCTCCATCAAAATGAACCTGATTGTGCTATCAAAAATGCTGTTGAAAAAGGTAATATCCTTGTAGACCGTTATACTTCTTACACGGGTATTTTACAAGATTTAATAGAGCGAAGGAACTTTAATGAACATCGATAACAGAACACTAGCATCTTTAGAATTTGATCTCATCCTTAAGCGACTAAAAGTCTTGTCTATGGCAGAAGAAACGCCTGCTAAAATTGACAGAGCTCCCTTTTTAAACGATATCTCTAGAATCAATAGCGAGCATCAGTTTGTACAAGATTTTTTAAAGTTATTACAGCTAGAGGGAGATTTTGCTTTTTCATTTCCTTCCATTGCACCTATTTTGTACAGGTTAAAACCAGAAAATCCAATTTTGTTGCCAGAGGAATTACACGCCTTAGCTAGGTTTATGACTACTGCTAAAAAGTTCCGCGCTTATCTACTAGAAGAAAGGGATCTTTTTAATAAGGTTCAGCCATCTTTTTTTGATGTATTGTATAGTGCAATTAGCTACGACGGGGAGCAAGTATTGTCCACTTTTGATTCCGGGGGACAGCTACTAGAAAATCATCCTGATGTCGTTGCTATGAATGGGGAGAAGGCAGCATTAAATAATGAATTAAAAGAGAAAAGCCAAAAGCTTTTTGTAGAGTACAAAGAGTTTATGCAGGAGGACCGGGCTGTTATCCGAAATGGAAGACTTTTGCTGCCAGTTAAAAGTAATTTTAAAGGGCGGGTAAAAGGGATCATTCATGAATTATCGGCTAGTGGGAATACTCTTTTTGTAGAATCGGTGGAGATGATTGACTTAAATAATAAAAGAGTCGAGCTTGATAATCGATTAAGACAAATTGTACAGAAATGGCAGAAAATATTTTCTAAGGCCTTTAGAGAGGTTTTAGATGAGCTTAATTTTGTTCATAGACGCTTATTGCGCTTAGACCTTTATTGCGCAAAGGCGCGCTATGCACGATTATACAATTGTACTCGTCCCACAATGGGAGAAACCTTCCGAATTTACGGGGGAGTCCATCCTGCGCTAGGAGCGAAGGCAATACCATCAGACTTTTGTCTAGAGAGTCATCATAGAAGCGTGGTCGTATCGGGTCCAAATGCAGGAGGAAAAACAGTCCTTCTTAAAACTCTTTCACTTGCGGTGTTAATGAATCAATTTGGGATGTTTATCCATGCAAGCGAAAACTCCCAATTACCCATTTTTGAGCGGGTTGTCTCTGCTATTGGGGATAACCAGTCAATAGAGGAGGGAGCCTCTACTTTCTCTGGTTACATGAGACGGGTTCAGTATATATTGACCGTTGCAAATAAAACAACCCTAGTTTTATTAGATGAGTTAGGTTCTGGAACCGATCCAAGCGAAGGAAGTGTTCTAGGGGTGGCTATCCTAGAGGCTATCGAGCAATTAGAGGCTATGGCCTTAGTGACAACACACCACAAAGATATACGTAACTATGTCCAAACCACATCAAATGGCATCAACCTATCAATGTTATTTGATGAAAAACTCAGTGTGCCTACTTATCAAATTAAACTCGGTAGACCGGGAGAAAGTCGGGCGATTGAAATCGCCTCTGCAAATGGTTTGCCATCGTCCCTTATCGCGACGGCTAAACGCCTATTGCACGAGAACCGCAGCGAATCCCTAAATCTCATGGAACAACTCTCGCGCAAAGAGGGAGAACTTCAGGAGATGTCAAAAGAGATCACCCTCAAAAAGGAAAGCCTTCGCGAACGGGTACGGGAGCTTGATCTTAAAGATCTTCAACTAAAACAAAAGGAACTTGAACTTAAAAAAGAAAAACAACGGGAGATTAGCCATTTCATACAGGAGAGCCGCAAAGAGCTTGGAAAATTGATGAACGAGTTGACCTCCCTAAAAAAGCAATACGAAACTCAAATTACCTTAGCCAATGCGGGAGACGGGAACATACAATCACTCCCCCTTGCAAATCCGAATGAACAAGTCGAAGACTTCTTTCAAGCTGTGAAGTCGGGAGCCAAAGAGCGCGAAAACAAAATTCAAGCGATTCAAAACGAGGTGATTACACAAAAGGGCTATACCTTTGCCGTTGGAATGAAGGTGCTCGTTGGAAACTATCGGCGTCCGGGGGAAATTATTGCAGCGGCTAAGAAAAACAAGTGGGTGGTCCTCATGGAGTCGGTTAAAATCACCATCGACGAGAGCGAGCTTGTTCCCGATACCTTAGCGGGGGAAAAGCAAAAAGATGATGCGAGCGTCCACATCGAGGTGGTTCGCGATATTACAATAGAGAAACCGGTCTTAAATTTAGATCTCCGGGGGCTCACCTTAGACGAGGCAAAAGAACGTTTGTACCGTCAGATTGAATTAGCCCTCTCGCATCACATGAGCCAATTTAATGTGATTCATGGCCTTGGGACGGGAGTTTTGCAACAAGGAATTCGCAAAGAGCTTAGTAAAATTTCATCGGTACGGGAATTTCATTTTGCAAGGCCCGAGCAGGGTGGTTTTGGGAAGACTGAGGTTGTTTTAGGTTGATGGTTTGATATCTATAGGAGTCGATAATGATAAAAAATAGAATTATGATTTTAATGAGTTTGATTTTTACCTCGTTGGCTTTTTCTTGTCAGAGTTTGCCAGAGTGGATTTTCTCTCCTTCGGGAACCGAGGAATATTTTGTCGGTGTTGGAAACTCGAATGTTGGCAATAAAAATATCGATTACGATATGGCTCTCGAAAAAGCCCGTTATGAACTGGCAAAATCCATCTCAGTTTCCATTTCGGGGGAAACAGAAAATAATAGCTATTCGGTGGGAAACGGATATTCCTACGATACAAGCTTCGAAAAAATTCAAGAAGAGGTCAATTTAGACTTAAGCCTCATTGAAACGGTCGATTCTTACTATTCAAAAAAAGATGGATGGTGGTTTTTAGTTCGCCTCTCAAAGGAAAGGTGGTATGCATCATTAAGCGATCAAGAGAACCAATTAGCAGAGAAAATAGAATCATTGCTTATAACAGATGCAACTCTTTTAGAACAATATACTAAGCTCGTTTTAGCGCTCGAATTATTAGTCCATTCTAGTTATCAAGAAAGACTTAGAGTTAACTACAATGGCAGAGAAGAAAAGGCATATTCACTTATTACTAGCCTATTATCATCAACAAACCAAGACCTTAACTTTCGTCTTTCTCTTCAAACAAACGAAGCGATAAAAGGCGAAAATATCAAAATAAAAATCAATGTAAATTCAGGCTATTCCTCGTTCCCTAGATCTTTTTTTATCCCTATCATTATTAGGCACGGGGATTACATCTTAGCCAATACAAAAATTGAATTTAATTCAAAAGGCGAGAGGATATTGTCACTTCCTACCTCATCGTTGTTGTCTGGAAACAATAGACTAGATTTTTTTGTGGGCAACTATCCCTTAGACGAAACTTTTTTAACAACACTCAATCTTAATTTAGCTCCTCTTGTTTTGCAAAAAAGAGTGGACTTTCATTCATTAGGGGAGTTTACCACTTTTGAAAACTCTATTGAAGAGTATTTTCCCGAAGGGATACAACTGAGCGAATATAATTCTTCTCAAGTTCTTTACTACGATTATAAAATAGACTATTTACCACCTGTTGGATGGGGCAAGCCTCATTATGCAACGGCAATGATCTCTTTAATTTATATCGATAATGAATCGGGTCGACAAGAACACATTCTTCAACTTACCACCTCCCGATTAGGGGCAAAAAACAAAGATGAATTGACTCGAGTCATCGATACTAGATTGCTTCAAGAATTTAAACGGGCTTATCCTAGCACACAGAACTTTTCACAAAGGATCTTAGAGGTTGTGACAAAATAAATGAGTATGCATCCCAAACAAAGAGAATTAGAAAAAAAATTTAAACAATTATTCGATGAAATCGATGATTTAATGGAAATTCGTCACGATGGGAAATACCAATTGCATCCTAATCGACTTCCACGCGGAAGGGCCGCTAACAAAGAGCAAGATGGACTTTTTAATTTAGGCGTTAATTTTACACCAGGATATGGGAGCGAACTAGGTCGAGGATACTTAGTGGACATGGAACTTAGTACGCTAATTAGGGTGCCTTTTGCAGAAAAAAAAGAGCTCTATGAAGAGGTGGCGCATTTGGTAGAAGAATTATTGCCTAAGTATTTCCCAAACAGAGATTTAACAGTCGATAAAGATGGAGCTCTATATAAAATTAGGGGAAATTTTTCATTAGGGAAAGTTTGATTACTTTATAAATTTTAGGTTATCATACTTTACAATTTTGCAAACAAGGTTTAAACTTGTTTTAGTATCAGAGAGAGGAAATCATGGCTATAGAATTAAAAGATTTAATTGAAAGTATTAAAAATGAAGGTATTCGTACTGGGGAAAATCAGGCAATAGAAATTACCAAAGAAGCGAATTTAAAGAAAGAGCAAATTTTAAAAGAGGCTCAAAAAGAGGCAGACGCTATTATCGCAAATGCGAAGGCACAAGCGGAAAAAGAACAAATGGCTAGCGATGCGGCTATCAAACAAGCATCTCGGAATCTTATTCTCAATACCAAAAAAGAGATTCAAAATATTTTCTCAAAAATAATAGAAACAGAAGTTTCTAAATCTCTTACTGCCGATCTCTTAAAAGATGCTATTCTATCTGTCGTGAAAGGAATTGGCGAAGATAGATCTAACTTACAAGTATTAGTAGGAGAGGCTCAATTAAAAAAG
>CAYJGX010000016.1:7598-22237 GCA_964369795.1 uncultured Spirochaetaceae bacterium | reverse complement strand
AAAGGTCGAGGCCGCTCTATTGTCATCTCTTGCTAGCGAAGTTAAAGCGGGACTCGAAATTAAAGTCTTTCCAAATCTCGATGCAGGATTTCGAGTTGGACTTAAAGATGGTTCTGCCTTCTACGATTTTAGCGATACAGAAATTGCTCTTATGTTAAGTCAATATCTTAATCAAAAATTGGCTAGCCTTTTAACTAGCGAGTAGGGGTTAACTGTGTCTAAATACTATTATGCAGGTGCGTCGTTGCCAATGCTAATTTACGAAAGCAAAACAACGCCCATCTCGATCGAAGACTTTGTCACTGTCATTCAATCTTCTTTTGCAGAAAACGATCAAGACAAAGTTTTTGCGATTCAATTAAATCAACCTTTGCAAAGCACAGAACTATCTACACTTGGGCAGAGCTATTGGACTCGTGAAAAAAACTTGCGAAATGAACTCGTTCGCTTGCGAGCAGCCGCCCATCAAAAAGATGCAAAAAATTATCTAGTGGACCCCGAAATCGATCCCTATATTTTAGATGTTGCAAATAGTGCATTTAAAGCGGAATCTCCCTACGATGCGGAGATGGTTTTAAATGAGTGGCGTTGGAATTTTCTAAGTGAGCTAGAGGCTGGACATTTTTACGATGTAGATTTTTTTGTTGCATACTATATTAAATTACAAATATTAAATCGGAAAAATAGCTTTTCAAATGAAAAAGGAAATAATGAATTTAAACAAATTTATCAATCTGTAATAGCAGACAGAGATGATCAAGCTGGAGAATAACAATATGAGTACTAAAGGAAAAATAGTAGGCGTAAATGGAAACATGGTCTCAGTTCAAATCGAAGATCGAATTTCTATGAATGAAGTAGGCTTTGTACTAGTCGGAGATAAACGACTAAAGGCCGAGGTTATTCGAATAAAGGGATCTATTGCGCAAATGCAAGTTTTCGAAATGACAAAAGGAATTAGAGTTGGAGATACGGTAGAGTTTTCAAATGAGATGTTAGCCGTCGATCTTGGTCCTGGACTAATGGGAAGAGTTTACGATGGTTTGCAAAACCCACTTCCAGAACTAGCAGAAGAAGCTGGATTTTTCTTAGAACGAGGAATCTACTTAAATGCCATAAACCAAACACAAAAATGGAGTTGGACACCGTCGGTTGCCGTTGGCGATACAGTTGTCCGAGGGGATTCCTTAGGTTTCGTTCCAGAAGGAGTATTTGAACACCAAATTATGCTTCCTTTTAATATGTTTGACACCTATACAGTTAAAAAAGTGACTCCAGCAGGCGAATATACAGTCAAAGAAACGATGGCTGTGGTTGCCGATTCTAAGGGAACAGAATTTCCATTAACGATGATCTTCCAATGGCCTGTTAAGCGTGCTATCACTTGTTACGAAGAGAGACTTCGTCCAACCGAACCCATGGTGACTCAAATTCGACTTGTCGACACCTTTTTGCCTGTAGCAAAAGGGGGAACATATTGTATTCCAGGTCCTTTCGGGGCAGGTAAAACTGTTTTACAACACTCTACAAGCCGAAATGCAGACGTCGATGTCGTTATCGTCGCTGCCTGTGGTGAACGAGCTGGGGAAGTTGTAGAAACTCTAAAAGAGTTTCCAGAGTTAACAGACCCAAGAACGGGGAAAAGCTTAATGGAACGAACCATTATTATTTGTAATACCTCGTCCATGCCAGTAGCAAGCCGGGAGGCCTCTGTTTATACAGCGATCACTATGGCAGAATACTATCGACAAATGGGATTAGACGTTTTGCTTCTAGCAGATTCTACCTCCCGATGGGCTCAAGCAATGCGTGAAATGAGCGGTCGTCTCGAAGAAATTCCAGGGGAAGAGGCTTTCCCCGCTTATTTAGAATCGACAATTGCAACTTTTTACGAACGAGCTGGAATCGTTCGCCTTAAAAATGGAAAAACAGGATCGGTTACCGTTGGTGGGACGGTTAGTCCTGCGGGAGGAAACTTCGAAGAACCCGTTACCCAAGGAACACTAAAAGTTGTGGGTGCTTTCCACGGACTTTCTCGGGAGCGTTCAGATGCTCGTAAATATCCTGCCATCCATCCAATCGATTCTTGGAGTAAATATCAAGGAATTATGGACAAAACAATGACCGACTATGTTTATGGTTATCTAAAAGAAGGCTATGAAGTCGAGCAAATGATGAAGGTTGTCGGCGAAGAGGGAACGAGTTTGTCCGATTACATCATCTACCTAAAAGGACAATACATAGATGCCGTCTATTTTCAACAAAATTCATTTGATATGGTCGACGCTGCCGTCAGTGTAGAGCGACAAAAATATTCTTTTGGAATGTTGCTAGAAATTGTTTCATCAACATTAGCACTAAATTCTAAAGAAGAGGCTCGAGATTTCTTTAACACTCTCCGACTTAACACTTTGGATTTTAACAGTGCACAATGGATGTCCGAAGGTTTTAAAAAATACGAAGCTTCAATTCGATCCCTATTAACAGGTAAGAAAATCGGTTTTGATGCAGCTGCTAAAAAATTTCTAGATAACTATGGAGTGAAAAACTAATATGAAAAAAGTATATAGTCGAATTGAATCCATTGCGGGTAACGTAATTAGTGTTAAGGCAGAAGATGTCAAATATGGCGATTTAGCAGAGGTGACAACCGCTTATGGCAAGTCTCTAGCCGAAGTTATTAAACTCGATAACGATCTTGTCTCGCTACAAGTTTTTGCAGGTGGACGGGGAATTTCTACAGGTGACGAAGTACGATTTCTTGATCATCCAATGCAAATTTCCTATTCAGATAATTTATTAGGAAGAATTTTTACTGGATCGGGTGTCCCTCGGGACAAAGGACCCGAACTTGTCGATGACCTCATCGAAATAGGAGGGCCTTCCTTTAACCCAGCAAAACGGATTATCCCTCGAAATATGATTCGAACAGGTATCCCAATGATCGACCTTTTTAACACTCTAGTCGAATCCCAAAAGCTCCCGATTTTCTCCGTTTCTGGGGAACCGTACAACGAACTTCTTGCTCGAATTGCTCTTCAGGCAGAAGTCGATGTCATTATCCTCGGGGGAATGGGTCTAAAATATGACGATTACCTTTACTTTAAAGACACGCTAGAAGATGGTGGAGCGCTATCAAGAACCATCATGTTTATCCATACTGCAAGTGATCCAGTAGTAGAGAGTCTACTTGTACCCGATGTTTCCCTAGCCGTAGCCGAAAAGTTTGCACTCGAAGGGCAAAAAGTTCTTGTCCTTTTAACAGACATGACAAACTTTGCCGACGCAATGAAAGAAATTGCTATTACTCAAGAGCAAGTACCATCAAACAGAGGCTATCCAGGAGACTTGTATTCTCAATTAGCTGCTCGTTATGAAAAGGCGGTGGACATTGAGGGTGCGGGTTCTATTACCGTTTTAGGGGTTACAACCATGCCAGGGGACGACGTAACTCACCCAATTCCAGATAACACAGGTTATATTACCGAAGGTCAATACTACCTTAAGGGGGGGCGAATCGAACCTTTTGGATCTCTATCTCGACTTAAGCAACAAGTTAACGACAAAACAAGAGAAGACCACAGAGCTCTTATGGATGGGATGATCAAACTGTATGCCGTATACAAAGATGCTCTTGAAAAGAAATCAATGGGTTTCAATTTATCTAGCTGGGACGAAAAATTACTCCAATATGGCGAACTTTTTGAAGCAAAAATGATGGACCTTTCTGTCAATGTCCCTATCGAAGAGGCGCTTAACAATGGATGGTCTATTTTGGCAACTTGTTTTAAACCCGAAGAGACGGGAATTAAATCAAGCCTTATCGATAAATTCTGGCCTAAATCGGTCTAGAGGGAACTTATGGCAAAAATCAAGCTAACAAAAAACGAATTAAAAAAGCAAAAAGACTCGTTAAAAATGTATCAAAGATATTTGCCAACTCTTTTGCTCAAAAAGCAACAGCTTCAATCCGAAATTCGTAAAATCAAAGAGAGGGAAGAGCTTGTTAAAGCTCAAAAAGATGCTCTATACGCAGAATTTCAAAGCTGGATCGAAGTCTTTAGTGAAGAATTGCCTATTTGGAATTCTCTATTAAAGGTCGAGTCTATTCAACGAAAAATGGGAAATATAGCAGGGGTCGAAATTCCTTTCTTCGACGGTGCATCCTTTACAATAGGCGAATATGATTACTTTAATACTCCATTATGGGTAGATAAAGCTGTTGTCAAAATGAAAGAGTTGTTGATGTTTGATTTAGAGTATCAGGTTTTAGAAGAACAAGTAACGATCTTAACCCTTGAACTTAAAGTCACGACTCAACGGGTCAACCTTTTTGAAAAGGTTAAAATCCCAGAGTGTTCTGATAATATCAAAAAGATAACGATTTACCTTGGCGACCAACAAACAGCGTCGGTTGTTCGTGGTAAAATTTCTAAGAAAAAATTAGTGAGGATTGAAGAATGATTGTTAAAATGAAACTTGCAACAATAATTATGTATTCTCCTAAAAAACGAGAATTTCTCGATGCATTAAAAGAATTAGGATTACTTCATATCAAGAAAATGACGGGGAAGGGGCAAGAATTTGAATACTATGTCAATAGTTTAATTCAAGTCAATGAAGCCATTGCCGTGCTTGAAAAAATTGAAAATCAACATGAAAAGAGTGATTCTCGCTGCTCTCAAATTGAATCCTGTGTTCAACTTGCAAAGCGTGTTTTGGTTTTATCAAATGAAAATGCAGATATGCAAGAAAAAATTTCTTCATGGACAAAACAACAGGAAGATTGGTCCTTTTGGGGCGATTTTACACCTTCCGATTTTGCACTTTTAAATGAAAATGGAATTGATTTATCGCTTTATACTCTGCCTAAAAAGAAACTAAAGAAAATCCCAGAAGGTTTTCCTTATTTTCAAGTCGCTTCTAACAAAGCGTTGTGCGGAATTGTCTCTTGCCTGCGAAACGAGCAAGAAGTCAAACTCCCCGATTTCTTAAAAGCGGTCACGCTACCCGAATTCGGGATTTCCGAGCTAGAGGCAAAAAAGGGCGAATTAAGTGCTCAAATTGCAAAAAATTCTCTCGAGTTAGATAAATATGTTCGCGATTTACCACTCCTACTTAGTTTGCAAGAAGAGCTCGAAAGTGCAATCGAATTTACTTCCATAGAAACAGGTTCTACCTACGAAGACGAAGAAAAACTTTCTGTTATTCAAGGATACATTCCTGCAGATGAAGCTAATAATCTCGCATTGCGATGTAAAAAAGAAGAAGTTGCGCTTCTATTAGAAGATATCGATGAAGATGACGAAGAGGTTCCTGTTCTTGTTAAGAATAATAAAATAGTGAAACTTATCTCTCCCGTTTTCAACTTGTTAGGAACTATACCTGGCTACCGAGAATACGATATTAGTCCATTTTTTCTCGCCTTCTTCTCTCTTTTCTTTGCAATGATTATTGGCGATGCAGGGTATGGGGCTATACTCTTGGTTGGAGCGGTTACATCTGGGATTGTTTCCCTTATTAAAGGAAAGCAACCCGGGATTGCAACTATTTTACTCGGGTGGCTTAGTTTTACAACCCTCATTTGGGGTGCCATCACAGGTTCTTGGTTTGGTTCACAGCAATTAGTAGCAGAGGGCACTTTTCTAAGCCAGTTGATAATTCCTCAAATGAACGCTTTTGACCCTCGGTCGACTGAGTTCATCATGAGATTTTGTTTTATCATTGCTGTTGTTCATTTAACTATTGCCCATACAATGAACTTTATTCGAGAAATTATGGTTCAGCCTTATATTCGTTCGTTTACTCAAATTGGAAAACTCTTTTTATTGTATGGACTATACTTTTTAGTTAATAATTTGCTTTTTGGTGATCAAATGCCTGTTTTTGCTCCTTATTTTATTGGGATTGGGTTTTTACTTGTCCTTATATGTTCGGAACAAGATGGTGAATTTTTAAAAGGAATTGCAAAAGGCTTTGCAAATATTATTGTTATCTTTTTAGATACGATAAGCATGTTTTCAGATATCATCTCTTACATCCGTTTGTCGGCAGTGGGGATGGCTTCATTGGAAATTGCAAAGGCTTTTAATAGTATGTCTGCCTCAATGATGGAAATGGAATCACAAGCTATTGGACTCGTAGCTGGGGTTATCATTGTATTCTTTGGCCATACTCTCAATCTGATTTTGGGTGGATTATCTGTGGTTGTCCATGGGGTCCGTCTAAATATGTTGGAATTTTCGGGACATCTAGGAATGGAGTGGACCGGGGATTTATATGATCCCTTTAGGGATAGAAGAATCGTAAAAAATAACAATTTATAAGGAGAAAATTATGGGATTCGGATTTTTTGGAATAGCAGCAGCTATCGCAATAGCAGCGTGTGGTTCAGCAGCAGGTGCAGGGATTGCTGCCATGTCAGCAATTGGTTCTTGGAAAAAGTGTTATGCTTTAGGCAAAAAGGCACCTTTTATGTTAGTAGCTTATACAGGCTTTCCATTGTCTCAAACTATTTATGGTCTAATCTTGATGAATAGTCTTATGGCTAAGCTAATGGAGGCAGGTGCAAATAATATTGCTGCACAATGGACTGTTTTAGGTTTAGGTATTTTTGGTGGTCTTGGAATGGGGGCTTCGGCGCTTTTTCAAGGTAAAGCAGCAGCGGGTGCCTGTGATGCATTAGCGGAAACTGGAAAAGGGACAGCAAACTATATTTTAGTTTTAGGTATCATCGAAACCGTTGCTCTTTTTGTTATGGCATTCTTGCTAACAGTACAAGTTCCTGCGGCTATGGAAGTTATTGCTCCTATAGCAGAAGCAGTAGCAAACTAAATTTAAATTTCTTGTAATAAATAGGTCACTCTATTTTTGTAGGGTGGCTTTTTTTAAGGTATTTTTATGTTTGCGATATTATCATTTTTATTGGTACTCATTTTGTCTTTACTCATTGTTAGAATTGGTGCCGTTTTACTTAAATTAACTGGAATGAGTTACGATGTGGCGCGTTTCCAAGCGCGAAGCGCTTTTACGGGAACAGGTTTTTCTACCTCTGAATCTGAAATGATTATGGGACATCCGCTACGTAGGCGAATTGTCTCTATGTTGATGCTTTCAGGTCCTGTGGGTTTTATCTCTTTTAGTTCATCCCTTGTTTTATCTTTTCTCGGTGTAGATTCTAGTGCGACTGATGCAATTCCTCTATATTTAAGAATTATTATTTTAACTGTAGGTGTTTTTCTTGTCTATCTTTTATCGATAAGTAAAATTATCGATAAAATTCTACAGAAAATAATTACGAGGGCAGCGACTAGATGGACCTCTTTAAATATTAAAGATTATGAAAGTCTTTTAAATATATCGGGTGAATATAATATCATTCAATATCAAATTCAAGAAGATTCTTGGATCGAAAATGAAAGTTTAGAGACACTTCGTATCACCGATGAAGGAATTTTAATTGTCGGGATTAAACGTTTTGACGGTTATTACGTAGGGACTCCTCATCGGGAGACAATCCTGTATTGTAATGATGAAGTTTTACTATATGGTAAAGAGGCAAACATTCGTTCTCTTATTAGCCGTACTAAAGGAAAAGAGGGTGATTTAGAACACCTTAAAGCAATTGAGCAACATAAAATGATGACGAACCGTAAGGTTTCTAAGGAAGATTAATGGTGATTCAAATTATAGGAACAAAGAAGTGCAAAGACAGTGCAAAGGCAATACGTTTTTTTAAGGAACATAGAGTAGAAACTCAGTTTCGAGATCTTGCTATAAAAGAGCTTTCATCTGGTGAACTGACAAAAATTTCACAAAAAATTGCACCCCAAGATTTAATCAACGAAAATTCATCAGCCTATCAAAAAAAGGGATTAGCCTATATGGATTACAGCCCATTAGAAGAAATTATGGAAGATAATCTTTTGCTTGTGACTCCTATTATAAGAAATGGGAACCTTGTTGCTGTGGGGCATGACGAAATCACATGGAAAGAATGGGTCAAAAAATGAAGCAATTTTCCTACCATATTTTAGGTACAGGATCGCAGGCGAATGCCTATCTATTTTCAGATGGTGATACAACCATTTTAATCGATGCGGGTTTTTCTGCAAAGCAACTCACTTTACGCCTAGAGAAAATTGGTTATTCTCCTTCCGATATAGACTATATCTTTCTCACCCATGGACATCAAGATCACACGCATGGGGCTCCTAAATTAAGTAACGACTATCAAATCCCGCTTTATACACATCCTCAAACGCTTGTAAAAGGGAAGGAATGTCATTATCGAAAACCGTTTGAACCAGGGGATCTCTCCCCATCAACAAAATTCAATATACAAGCGTTTAAAACGACTCACGATGCTCCTGGCAGTATGGGATATTTTTTGGAGATGCACGGTACAACGGTTTTACTTTTGACTGATACCGGAAAAACTGATGAAAAAATGCTTGCCTTTGCGCAAAAGTCGGATATAATAATGATAGAGGCTAATTATTGTCCTCTTCTTTTAAGAGATGGGCCCTATGCTCAGAAATTAAAGAAACGTATTTTGTCCGATTGGGGACACCTTTCTAATGAAGATTCGGTTTCCTTTATCAATTCGGTTCTTGCAAAAAGCGATTCCCCGCTTAAAAAGATTTATTTTTGTCATTTATCGGCAACGAATAATTCTTTAGATGCCTTGCAATCCGTTATCGATGAAATATACTTGGGGAATGTTCCCTATCATATTTGTCCACGAGGTGAACAAATTTTAAAATAGTTGGAGGTTTTAAAATGAAAAAAGTTGCAGTATTATTTGCTCCTGGCTTTGAAGAAATTGAGGCGATTGCCCCAGTAGATTTACTCATTCGTGCAGGTGCTCAAGTTGTAAAAATTGGCGTTGGTGGCGAGGTTATCGAAAGTGCTCGGGGCGTAAAAATTGTATGCGATGAAATAATCGAAAATAAGTTGCCAGAGTTTGATGCTATCGTCATTCCTGGTGGCATGCCAGGTGCTAGAAATTTATCTGAAAATTCATTTGTTGGCGAATTTATAAAAAAGCATTGGATTAAGGGAGCTATTATTGCCGCCATTTGTGCGGCGCCAGCAGTCGTACTTTCGCCGCTAGGTCTTTTTTCTGGGGAAGAAATCACTTGTTATCCAGGTTTTGAATCTATGTTAGGCCCAGAAGTTAAGCACTCTCGAAACAATGTAGTTGTCTCTGGAAATATTATTACTGCTAAAGCTGCAGGAAAGGCGGTTTCTTTTTCGTTAGCCATTATCGAAGCCTTATTTTCGATAGAAACTAAGGAAAAGGTCGGAGAGAGCATTCTTTACTAACTATGGCTCAATATCCTAAAGAAGAAATTCGAAAAAAAATTTTAAAAAGTGCTCGCGAGGAATTTTATTTAAATGGTTATCAAAATGCATCGATGCGCAAAATTGCCCAAAATGCTTCAATGACAGTTGGAAATCTATATAGTTACTTTAAAGGAAAAGATGAAATGTTATTGTATTTTGTCGAACCGATTATTGAAACGGTAAGAGAAAAAATAAAAGAAATTGTTTTGCCCGTATTTACATCAAATGCATCTAATAGTTTTAGTCCTTTTTTTGCTAGTAAAATTATGGATAAAAATATAGAGATCGCAATAGAACGATTTGCCGATTTTTTTGCTCCTTATTGTCATGAACATCAAGCAGAATTTTTGCTTTTAGTTAGTAATATCGATCAAATTGCCCCGAAAACGAACAATAATATGTCCTTTTCATCAATCTATAATATTGTAATTAGTCGTATTCAATTAAAAAAAGGCAAAGAAACTCTCTCTCAAGAAGATGAGCTCTTTGCCCTTATGCAAACTCGTTCATTTTTAAGTTGTATTAATACTCTCTTGCGTGAAAAAGCAGAAGTGGAGCTTATTCATGAACTTTTTATTAAGGTATGCAAAATGTTTTTGCAATCTATTTAATAAGAGCTTATGGCATTTGATTGAGTGCGCTAAGGACTGCACTCACACCAGCTAAACTAATATCTTTGTTTATTCCGCAACCCCAAAAGACTTTTCCATCAACACAAGTAAGGGCAACATAGGCCGCCGCTTCCATGGCTGAACCGGTATTTGAACCTAGTGAATGCTCGCTAAAATCGGTTAGCTTAAAGGCTTTTACATTGTGCGCATGAATCGATTTTACAAAGGCATCGATAGGTCCATTGCCTTCGCCAATGAGAGTTACCTCTTTTCCATTTTCTTTTAAAAGAGCGGTTGTCTGAACATTATCGCCTGCAACTTCTGGATGCTTAATTTTTAAATCGAGCAATTCGAAAGTCCCACTAGGATTTAGAAATTTCTTTTTAAATTGGTCGTAAATATCTTTTGGAGAAATTTCTTTTCCTGTGGAATCTGCAATTTCGTTTAAATATTTTCCAACGGTAATATGCATCTGTTTAGGCAAATTTAGTCCATATTCTTCTTTAAGAAGATAGGCAGCGCCGCCTTTTCCACTTTGACTGTTGAATCGGATGATTGCTTCGTATGAACGACCAATATCCTTTGGGTCGATAGGCAAGTAGGGCACTTCCCACGGTTCGTTAGAATTTTTTTCTTTTTGAAGCTCCATTCCTTTTTGGATTGCATCTTGATGCGAGCCCGAAAAGGCGGTGTAGACTAAGTCTCCCGCATAGGGATGGCGTGCATGCACACTAAGTCCTGTGTATTCTTCGTAGGCTTCGCGAATTTCTAAAATATTAGAGAAGTCAAGTCCAGGGTTTATTCCCTCGCTAAACATATTTAACGCCATGGTGATGATATCTAAGTTTCCTGTGCGTTCTCCATTGCCAAAAAGAGTCCCTTCGACTCTGTCGGCACCTGCTAGCAATCCTAATTCTGCCGCAGCAACACCTGTTCCTCGGTCATTGTGGGTATGCAAACTGATAATGATGTTATCACGATGACTAATATTCTTGCAAAACCATTCGATTTGGTCTGCATGTACATTGGCTGTAGAGGATTCTACTGTTGCAGGCAAATTAAAGATGACCTTTTCTCCAGCTTTTGGTGCCCACGTCTCGTAAACGGCGTTACAAATTTCTACTGCATAATCCATTTCTGTATTTGAAAAACTCTCTGGAGAATATTGGAGTATAATTTGCGTCTCTGGAATTCGAGAAATTTCTTGCTTAAGGATTTTGACCCCTTCGACGGCTATTTTTAAAATTTCCTCTTTGCTTTTATTAAACGTGACTTTTCGCTGAAGGGGAGAAGTCGAGTTATAAAGGTGGAAAATCGCCTTTTTTGCTCCTTTTAAGGAGTCTATTGTTCTTGCAATGAGGTGCTGTCGTGCTTGGCACAAAACTTGCACAGTTACATCGGCGGGAATGCGATTTTCGTCTATGAGCTGCCGAATGTAATCGAATTCGATTTGACTTGCAGCGGGAAATCCGACTTCGATCTCTTTAAAGCCTGTCTCTAGGAGGAGGTTAAAAAAGTCCAACTTTGTTTTGATGCTCATTGGCGTCTGTAGTGCTTGATTTCCGTCTCGTAAATCGACAGAAGACCAAATCGGGTGCTGGGTAATTGTTTTGCTTGGCCACTCTCGGTTCTCTAGGTGAACCCGTGGTATAGGACTGTATTTAGCCATATTTTCCTCCATACATAAAGATCTTACTTTAAAATACCTTATTTAATGGCTTGGGTCAAGGGATGGCATTTGATTTGTCTTTTATTATTTTTTGTTGGGCGTGTCCTGCCTCCCAATTTTTAAAGAAAGGAGGCAGGTCGTCCCTTTCGCCGCTAGGTTCTTTGCTTTCTCTATAGAAAGCAAAGGAACTTGCCTTTGGCAACGGCTACACGGACTCACGTATAAAACATTCTTAAATATGCTTGACTTATTTGGTTTAAATCATTAAACTTTTATTACTAACGAAAGGGGTAAGTTACGTGAGTAAGGGTAAATTAAAGAGAAGTCAAACAGAAGAAATAAGTCAGGAATTTGTTGTGACTCAAGATAATTCACAAATTAGTAACAAAATTTTCCAAAAAATGTCATTAAAAGAAGTGGTCTTTTTGGCAATTCTGTCGGCAGTACTCATGGTTTCGTGTTCTGTTATGCCTTTAGTTGCCGAACTAACTAAGGTCCTTTTTGGAATAGGGCAATTAGTAACCGCATTACAGCTATCCTTATTTGTCACTATTGCACTCGTTCGGGTTCGAAAACCTTTTACCATTGTTCTTGTTCTTTTATTTATGGGTGCAATCATGGTCATGAATTCACCCGTTATGTTTTTTAGTAATTTATTTGTTATGTTTATGGCAGAAATTCTTGTCTTGCTTCTTTTTAGAGGGTATAAAACAGATTTAGCCTGTTTCTTAGGAGGATTTCTCGTTCCTCCATTAGGGATTATGGTACCCGCTATTTACAATTCGATTACTGCTCCCGAAGTTTTTGCAAATACCGTTTCTAATCCATGGGTCGTTGTTGCAATGACGCTTGCAATTCTAGTTGCCTCTTTTATTGGAGCATTCATCGGACTAAAAATTGGAAAAGAATTAACGAAAGCAGGAGTATTAAAGAGTTAACGATTATGGATTTTTTAAATGCAAAGAACCCCATTTATCCACTACTTGGAACACTTGTTTCCATTGCAACTCTTGTTTTTGGTCTTCTAATGGCCAAAACGGATTCTATTTTATGGTTTTATGCAGGACTTACTGTCGTTTATCTTTTTTATGGATATTACCGAGCCTGCATTGGGCTTTTACCAGTTCTTATTTTCATGGTTACTCTTTTTGCAACTTTGACCTATGTTGTTGAACATAATTTAGAAACGACGCGATATGCAGTCAATCGAAGTTTTGCCGTTTGTTTTACTTTTATTCCTGGTCTTAGTGTCTCTTCGGTTCGCTTTGTACGAAATTTACGCCAAATAAAGCTACCTAAAATGGTCACTCTAGGAATGCTGATTTCTCTTAACTTCTTTCCGCTGTTAGCAAAAGAAATGCGACAAATTCTCAGCGCTATGAAATCGCGGGGTGCTGGTTCCATCTTTAATTATAAAGTCTTTTACAGAGCCTTTTTGCTTCCATTAGTCATGCGAATAGTCCAAATATCTGACACTTTAACTCTAAGTGTAGAAACTCGAGGTTTTACTACCGATAAAAGCGAAACAACAATTTTTGAGCCTGTCAAATTTATCTGGCGAGATTTCCTTTTTCTTTTATTATTTGTCGTTTGTATGATAGGAGTCTTATTGATATGAAAGAGGCAATCGTAATAAAAGATCTATCTTTTTCTTATAACAATGGTTGCAAATTCAAACCTGTTTTAGAAAAAGTCTCCTTGTCCATTTTTTATGGAGAAATTACCTTAATTGCAGGCGCTTCTGGGCAAGGAAAGTCGACTTTATTTCATATTATGAATGGAGTCATTCCTAATTCAATTCATGGAAATTTATCAGGTGAAATCCTGGTTGACAATGAATCGATTCTTGGAAAAACAATTGGACAAATTTCTAAAAAAATTGGAAGTGTTCTTCAAAATGCAGATTCTCAAATCATCAACCATCTTGTCAAAGATGAAATTGCTTTTGGTTTGGAAAACATTGCAGTCCCAACAGACAAAATGCCGTCTATTGTAAATAATGCTTGTGACTCAATGCACTTAGATCCGTTTGCAAAGACACGAATTCTCTCTGGAGGCGAAAAACAACGTCTTATCACGGCAACAACGCTTGCACTCAATCCTAAAATCATCATCTTAGACGAACCTCTAGCAAACTTAGATAAAACATCCGCTGTTTTCTTAATGCAACGCTTACATCACTTAAAAGAAAAAGGCTATGCCATAGTCATTATCGAGCATCGACTTGACATGGTTTTAAACTATATCGATCGCTTATATGATGTTAACAACAAGGCAGTCAATCTTATCAAAGATAAAATTAATTATCTAGAATCATCTTCTATTAAAATTAATGACATTTGTCCTGTAAAGGATAATCTTTCCCCTCTATTTAATGTGAATTCAATTTGTTACACGGTTGGAAAAAAGACTATATTAAAAGATATTACTTTATCTATCCAAAAGGGAGAACGCCTTGTTTTACTTGGGGACAATGGCGAAGGTAAAACCACATTTACAAAAATTTTAGTACGGCTTTTAAAGCAGACAAAAGGCAATATCGAGCAATCGTTAAATCCTAAACTTGGAAAAAAACGGGGCTCAAAAGAATGGTTTAAAAAAGTGGCTTACGTCTATCAAAACCCTGTTTATCAACTCTTTATGCCTACTGTAGAAGAGGAGATACTCTTTTCCGCCCACTCGATTGACTATGCTCAAGAAATTGTCGACCGCTTTGAGCTTGAACCTCTTTTAGACATGCACCCTCATGCCCTAAGTGAGGGGCAAAAGCGAAAGGTGGGCGTTGCAACCATGCTTGCTATGCGGCCAGAAGTCGTTGTCTTCGACGAACCGACGGTAGGGCAAGACTATAAATCACTTAACAGACTAGTCAATAATATCAATCAAATTCATATGGAAGAAAAAAATACGATTTTAACCATCACTCACGATATCCGATGTGCAGAAGCTCTTTGTGATAAGGTGATTGTCATCAAAAAAGGTAAAATCGCCGCGTTTGGGGGCAAGGAGCT
>CAYJGX010000016.1:0-7498 GCA_964369795.1 uncultured Spirochaetaceae bacterium | reverse complement strand
ATGGTTCAAACTGTGCCTCTAAAATGCTTTTAGAAAGTGAAGGTATTTTTTTGCCTTCTTTTTTTTGTAAAAAGATCGGCAAAAAAAGATTGGAGTTTCTAGTCCTATTTTGACTCTTTTGTGTAAATCATGCTTTAAAAAACAGCGTTTAACTATCTTAGAGGTAATGAAACATACTGGGATTACTGAAGAAGAAATAAAATTGATTAATTTTCATAAGTAGAAATTTCCCCAACCCAACAATTTTTGTTGGGTTGGGATTTTTTTAACTGATTTTTACGAATAAAACCGCGTGAGCCAGCAGCTGAAGCTCTTTTTCAGAAAGAAAAAAGCGGGAAGCGAATGGCGACGGCAGAGCCGGCACGCCCAAAAAGATACCTTAGCCCCAAATTTGAGGTTGAAAAAAGAGGTCATAAAAAAGTTTGCCTTTTGCGGAAATGCGAATGTGCGTTATTTAAACTTCCTTTAAATAACGTAAAGACCTTTAAAGGCGATGCTGTTGAGGAATATTTTTTGAGTGACTCAACAAGCAAGTTATCTAAACGGAACGTTTAGCCAAACTTGATTGGGAGGCATCTCAAAAAATAATTGTAAAGCATCGTAATTAAAGGTCGATAATAAAGTATGTTAAGAGGACTATATACAGGCGCTAGTGGAATGAAAGTTCAGCTAGACAAGATGGATGCCATCTCCAATAATATGGCTAACGTAGATAAAAACGGATATAAGCGAGACGTGACAACGACAAAAGCGTTTCCTCAATTACTCATTAGCAGAACCGATACGCAGTATATCAATGGATTTGCTGTGGGCGCGATTGAAAATTTTCCTTTGGTAGGTGTGCTTGGAACGGGTGCTGAGTTAAACGAAGTTTTTACCGTTTTTGAACAAGGGTCGTTAAAAGAAACAAGCAATCCTTTTGATTTAGCTTTAGATGGGAAAGGTTTTTTTACCGTCGAAAATGCGCTTGGCGAAGAGCGTTATACTCGAAATGGTGCTTTCCGTATCGATCAAAATGGTTTGTTAGTCAATAAAAATGGCCTTCCTGTTATGGGTGAAAATGGCAACATTACTCTTAAGAAAAATAATTTTATTGTTGATGCAGATGGCAGAATTTTTCAAGATGCAGATTTATCAACACCTCCCGAACGATTAGTCACTATCAATGAACCTACATGGAGAAATGTAGAATGGGTCGATACCTTAAAGGTAGTAGATTTTGAAGAAACTCGGTATTTGCAAAAACAAGGTGACTCATTGTGGAAGTCAACAGAGCATTCTGGAGAAGCGGTTTCTGTTGAACTAGGAAGCCAAACGATGGTACGACAAGAATTTATCGAAGGTTCAAATGTCAATCCAGTAACGGAAATGGTTCGAATGATCGAAGTCAACCGGGCGTATGAAGCGAATTCTAAAGTGGTTCAAACTCAGGACCAACTAGCCACCAAATTAATTACAGAAGCTGCAAGATTTGCATAGGAGATAAAAAATGGTAAGATCTTTATGGACCGCTGCGAGCGGAATGACAGGACAACAATATAATGTCGATACAATTTCAAATAACCTTGCAAATGTCAACACCACTGGATACAAGCAACAGCGAGCCGAGTTTGAAGATTTACTCTATATAACAACCAAAATGGCGGGAACTCCAGCGACCGAACAAACGGTGATTCCAACTCCATCTCAAATTGGGCATGGTACACGAGTTTCGGCAACTCAACGGATTTTTAGCCAAGGGAGCCTAAAAGAAACAGGGATTAAAACCGATATGGCTATGGAAGGCGAAGGGTTTTTCCGAGTTTTACTACGAGACGGCAGCTTCGGTTATACTCGTAATGGTGAATTTAAGATCGATGAAAATAATCAGTTAGTAACGAATCAAGGTTTTAGGTTGATGCCAGAGGTGATTCTACCAGAAAATTATTTGAAAGATAGTTTAAATATTGATGTAACAGGACGAATTTCTATTAAGACTCACGAGGGAGTTGATGTTGAATTAGGGCAAATGCAAGTTCACCGATTTGTCAATCCAAGTGGCTTAAATGCAGTAGGTGAAAACATTCTTAAAGTTTCCGCTGCAAGTGGAGATGCTATTTCTGGATTCCCAGGTTCGGGTGGGTTTGGTGGTATTTACCAAGGATTTGTTGAAACTTCTAATGTCGAAATTGCTAAAGAGATGGTTAATATGATCGTAGCACAAAGAGCATACGAAATGAACTCTAAAGCCATTCAAACATCCGATGCAATGCTAGGTATTGCAAACAACCTAAAACGATAGGCATGGCTAAACTAGGGAGGTAGTAGTATGGTAAACGGAATCGATTTCATGGCAGGATCTCAAAAATCAATCTTATCGGCACAAAATGCAAATTCAAGTATGCAGGCGAGTGCAAGCGATTTAGAATTAAAAGAAGCATGCCAACAATTTGAAGCCATTTTCGTGAAACAAATGCTATCTTCCATGCGCAGTAGTGTTCAAAAATCGGGTTTCATTAATGGTGGAATGTCAGAAAAAATTTTTGAAGATATGCTATTTGATGAATATGCAAATAAAATGTCTCAGTCTGGACAATTTGGTTTAGGCGATCAGATTTATAATCAAATGAAATTTTTAAATGAGGGTAGAGCCGTTAGTGCTTATTCTGAGTCGATGGCTGTTTCTCCTGAAAATGATAATCCTATTGAAATAATCGGATAATATAAAAAAATGCTATTCAAATAACGATTTCTCTTTTATAATTAGTTATCTATTTCTATAGGAGAATTTAGTATGAATACGTAAGTTCTATCCTCTATGTTGATAACTCATTTTTCTTTATTAGGCGCTGCCGACTTGATGGCTAGTGAAAATCCTAAGCCATATATCAAGCAAGAACGACAACCGAACATCATCTTTATTATGTCAGATGATCAAGGATATGGTGATTTAGGTGCGACCGGACATCCACATCTTAAAACACCTAATATCGACAAGATGTATAGTGAAAGTATTCGCTTTACCCAGTTTCATGTTTCTCCTACTTGCGCACCCACTCGATCTGCAATTATGACAAGCCGTTATCCTTTTTATAGTGGAATTTCTCATACTGTTGTAGAGCGAGAACGCATGCATCCTCCTGCACCTGGAGGGGAAACGCTTGGCAATATAATGCAATCAGGTGGTTATAAGACAGGAATTTTTGGAAAATGGCATTTAGGTGATGAGGCAGAGTTCCAACCCGAAAATCGGGGGTTTGATGAAGTCTTTATACATGGTGCTGGAGGGATTGGACAGACCTATATTGGGAGTTGTGGAGATGTGCCCGATAACAGCTATTTTAGCCCCTATATGCGTCATAATGGGAGGTTTGTAAAAACAGATGGTTTTTGTACCGATGTGTTCTTTGAGCAAGCAAAAGATTGGATGCGGGGTGAAAAAGATAAAAATCCAGATAAGCCCCTATTTACTTATATTGCGATGAATGCTCCGCACTTACCGTATTATGCTCCACAAGAGTATTCAGATCTTTATCAAGGGATCTATCATGATAAATCGATTCGAAATTATTATGGGATGATTAGCAATATCGATGCTAATATCGGCGGTTTGTTAAAATTTCTTGCTGAAGAAAACTTAGATGATGAAACAATTATCTTTTATACTTCAGATAATGGAATCTCTGGTAATCTTTTTGCACATGAACCCTATAATGCAGGAATGCGAGGGGCAAAAGGCACTCCATACGAGGGCGGAACGCGCGTTTTTTGTATGATGTATCATAAAGGAAAAACAGTGGCAACAGATATTGATACTCTTACTATGCATTTAGATTTATTGCCTACTTTCGCCGATATTGGCCATATCGAAATTCCAGATGAATTTGGAGCGATGGGACAAAGCCTTTTGCCATTAGTCGGAGAAAATGGAGGTGAAAATGCTATGTCGCCTATGTGGGATAGATTTTTTATTTCTCATGTTGGGCGTTGGCACTATGGAAAAGTAGAAGATAGCAAGTATAAGAATATGTCCATTCGTAATCAGAGATGGAAATTAGTAAACAATCGACAATTGTATGATTTAGAAAAGGATAGCGCAGAGACAACTAATGTTGCCTTTAAGAATCCTGCTATAGTCAAAATGCTACGTGCCGAATATGAGGAATTTTGGGCAGATGCAACTCCCTATTTAGTGAATGAAAAGACAATTCTTCAAAAAGAAACCCCTAAGGTCAATCCATATAAAGAATGGTATTGGACGCAGTACAATAATAAACCAGACGACACGAGAAAATATATTATTCCCGTTTTAAGTCAACAGGGAAATTTTTTCTTAGGGCTGCCAAATTATAAGATTAAAAGGCTTCTAGAAAAGTCTGAATAAAAGATTTTAAACCCTGAAAATCACAACTCGGTAGAGATAGTCGGTTAAACCGCTTGCCGACTTCTTCTACATAATGAGCATCGCTGTCTGTAATAACGGGCAACGGTTTTTTTAATGGAATTTGGCAAGGCGGATTATAGCATTCGACTGCGTCAAAAGGTAAATCGGGTAGAAAGCCAAGCACCGATGGAATACTATAAGCAAACCTGTCAACGTGAGCTGCTATCGCAAGGCCCCCTCGATCATGGGTCATTTCGACCAATTCCTCTAGCGAGTAAGGCAAGGCGAACCCCAAATACTTCGTTAACTCCCCAATAATCTCCTCGTCCTCGTTTACAATAATTTGGTCGCCCATCTTCTCGGGGTCAAAAGGAAAGTCGAGCATGTTTTCGTAAAGAAAATCGGAAAACTCCATTGCCGTCTCGAGGGTTGGCAACAATACGAGTAGATGGACCTCTTCTAACGCCGTGAGTTCCATTCCTGCTATCGGGGTAATGCCCGCTTTTTTTGCGCATTCGAAAAACGCGGGCAAATTGGCTCCCGTATTGTGGTCTGCAAGCGCTACCATATTAAGCCCTTTTTTTACTGCCTCCTCTATAATGGCACTCGGGCTATTATCTAACGAGGCGCACGGGCTTAAACACGAGTGGATATGGAGGTCGGCACGTACATCTAGCGGCATTAAAAAAATTATTCCTCTAGCAAGGTGGCGATGATATGCGAAGCTTGGAACTGGTTTAATTTTGTCTGAACGACAATAATATCCTCGTCTGTAGCTGCTTTAACAACATCTTCAGGAATAGACCGACTATTGCAAAAAACAATTAGGGGTGCGTTTCGCAAACTACAAACTGCTATCGTATTTTTATGTGCCTGAATGGTGATTAAAGCACTGTCGTCTTCTATGTGTGCCATGACATCACTTAGAAGGTCTGAGGTGTACCCTGTAAGGATCTCCACTTCCGATGTGGCACTTCCACATACTAGAGTAAATTGATTGTTTTCTAAGAGTTTTGAAATTTTCATAAATTATTATAAAATGGCTTTTCTAAAAAAGCAACTTTATTTTTATTTTTAATTATTCGCACTTTTTTAGCTATTTAAATATTAAAAAAAGTATGTTATAATATTTACACAATGAGAGTGAAAAATAAAACTAAAAGTTGGAATTTACTCAATCGAGTTTTCTCTAAAAAGCAGCAAATCCTTTTTTGGATAGCGGTTGTCTTTGTATTAGCATTTTCTATCAACCTAATTATCAATTATATGACAAAAGAGACACAAACTATAATGATTGCGGCTCCCGTTCGTCTTATCCAACCCGAATATGGCACTTTAACCAAACGACTCCAACTTGGAGGACATATTGAATCAGAAAGGATGGTGACCGTTTTGCCTTTGTCTTCTGGTGTCATAGACAATATTTCAGTTCAAACGGGGGATCAAGTCAAAAAAGGGCAATCTATTGCGAAAATAAATAGTGATGCCTATGAGCTTCAATTGTCTCAGGCTAAATCTGCCTTTCTGCTTGCTAAATCGACCTTCGAGAGACTCGAAAAATTGCAAATGGCTAATGCCGTGAGCCGTCAAGAGTTTGATTCTGCCAAAACACAATACGATGCCTATGCCTCCCAATATGAATTAGCAAAATTGCAAGTCAACTATACAAATGTTCAAGCTCCGCTTGATGGGGTTATACTTGTTAAACACCTAAATGCGGGTGATTTAGCTGCACCGGAGCGGCCTTTAGTTACAATTGGGGATATCAATAGTTTAATTGTCAAGGTCAATATTCCCGAAGACTACTACGATTTATTTTTAAATAACCAAGACAAAATGAAGGTTAAGCTCTATCGTAAGCGCAATAATTTAGAGAGTGCAGAGGGTTACGATCTTTACATCGATCATATTGCTCCCTTTATCTCTGCTCAAAGCCGAAATTTTCAGGTTGTCTGTGCTCTTAAAAAGAAAGAGAGCTCTTTGCGTCCAGGGATGTCTATTTATCTCGATTTCATACTAGAAGAGAAAAAAGATATCTATTTTTTACCCTTTGATGTACTTGTGGGCACAAATAAGGCTTGGATTTTAAATGAAGAAAGCGTCCAGCAGTATTTTAGCACTCATGAAAGTAATGGGGATATCTCATTTAGAGAACGCTTTATCGAGATGCGCAATAAGAGTGAGGGTTCATTTCTCTTTGGAAATGAAAAAATAGCTGTAAATGAAGTAGAGATTATTTCAACTTTTCAGACAGATAGACATTTTGAAATCGATAAAGGATTTGCTGATAATCTTTTTTTAATTGAGGGTCAGCATTTTGTGGTTGAGAATCAATATGTTAAGGTGCTAAAATAATGATATTCTCTAAATTTTCTGTTCGCCATCCTGCAATTATTATTATTTTGTGTGCGGCAGTTCTTTTATTTGGTTATATTTCTGCTACTTCAATGAATCAAGAGATGTTCCCCGATATTGGCGCACCAGAAGCCTATATCATGACCCTATATCCAGGAATGAGCGCATCCGAAATCGAAAAGAATATCACCATCAAACTAGAAGAAAACTTCGAGATACTTTCAGACTTAAAAAATATTCGCTCTAGTTCGATGGAGTCGGTATCCCTTATCCAACTCGTTTTTAATGATACAGTGCTAGTAGATAATAAAATTCCCGAAATTCGTGAAAAAATTAATATGGGGAAAATGCAGTTGCCAGCCGATATCCAAGGTGAACCTGTAATCATTCCTGTAGAGGCAAGTTCTTTATTGCCAATTTATTCCTTAAAAATTTCTAGCGATCTTGATAAACAGGTTTTACAAAAAGAGATTGAGGAAAGTATTATCCCTAAGATTCGTTCGATAGGGGGGATTTCTAGTGTTAAAATGCGAGGCGGACAAAACAAAATTGTAGAAATCAAACTAAATATCGATCAAATGCTAGCAAAGGGGGTTTCCCCTCTAGATATTTATGGAATAGTCCAATATTTTAATGTCTCTATGCCTGGAGGGTTTACCGATTTCCAAAGCAAAAATTTGACGGTTAGAACAGAGGGGCAGTTTAGAAGTTTAGATGAAATTCGAAATTTAGCGGTGGCTTATAAGGATGGCTCAAAAATTTATCTAAAAGATGTAGCGA
>CAYJGX010000015.1:24423-29290 GCA_964369795.1 uncultured Spirochaetaceae bacterium | reverse complement strand
ACTAGAGATAATGTAACGGTAGGCAACGAAGGCTTAGGGAAACGAGTTCTAGCCGTTAAAGGGGCTAAAATAGAGTTGACTCTAGGGGCCAATTTAACCCTGCGAGGGGGGAATCCTAAACTTTCTGATGATGATTGGCTTAATTCTGGAGGTGGAATTTATTTTAGCGGGAAAAAATTATTGCTTACCGAAAATGCAAAGGTCATTTATAATTTGATTGATTTAAACGCCGATGGTGGTGGAATCTATACTACGGATTCAACTTTAATCCTAGAAGGAGATGCGGCAGTCGAATATAACTTCTCTAAAGGAAGAGGTTCTGGGGGAGGTGGAATTTGTATAGATGATACGATTTTTTACCTTAAAGAGAATGCCTCTATCTCTCATAACTCTAACCCCTATGTTGGCGGGATTAGTATCTCTTCAAATTCAGAGAGCATTATTACTGGGGGAATTATCGAAGGCAATCATAGTTATAATTCTTCTAATGGTTCTGGAGGCCTTTGTGTGTCTTCAATTTCTATTGTTGAAATGAGTGGAGGAGAGATTCGAGGAAATACTGCACCTAATGCGACTGGGGGTGTTGTCATATTTAACGGAGGAGTTCTTAATATGATGGGTGGGAAAATTACAGAGAATGATGGCCAAACTGCGGGAGGCATCTATTTTAGAGAACCTTCTTGGGGCAGGATTCCAACTCTTGCTTTAGGAGGGAGTGCTTTTGTTAGTGGGAATTTTAATAATGACGGAGATCCTTCTAACATTCTTCATGATCCTAGCGATGCTACGCTATCAAAAATTGAATTAGCAAGCTCTTTAAATGAAAGTGCAAAAATCGGTCTCTCTCCTCACCATGAAGCTATTCAAGGTAGTGCAGTCGTTACTTCTAAGAATAGTTATACAATTACAAAAACAGATGCCTCAAAGTTTTCCATCGATAACTCTAATGAACAGGCACTCAAATTAGATTCAGGCGCAAATAATTTAATTTTAAACATTTTAACCAATCCTAATAATCTTGAAATAGGCGATATTGGCCCTGGGGGTGGATACATTTATAGCAAATTAGGCTCTCCAGAAAGTGGATATGATGTCCCAGCGGGTCTTCTTGGTGCACGTGATAGTGTTGAAGATCTTGCTAGTGAACAAGAGAGTATAAACACACATATAGCAAAAATAGAAAATTTTTCTAATAATGGGTACGACGATTGGATCTTTCCGTCAACGTATACAATTGTAGAAAATATTTTAAGAGCATCATTAGCCAAGACAATTGGCGATTTCCCTGAAGGAAGCTACCTTCGCAGCGATATAGGGAGCTCATATAACTTTCCAAGTATGATTGGTGATCTCGATTATTACAGCCATTGGTCATACAACCTCATTGGGATCCGCTCCTTTACACTCCCGTAATAATTTTTAGAAATGAATTTTTTTAATGGTTGCAAAATGATATTAAATCTTTTATACTAGCGGTAATTGATTTTTTGGGAGAACTAAATGATAAGTGTGAGTGATTTAACGTTGACTTTCGGGGAGCGTATTCTTTTTAAAGATGTCAATCAGAAATTTATACCTGGAAATTGTTATGGGGTCATCGGTGCTAATGGTGCGGGGAAATCGACCTTTCTAAAAATTTTATCTGGGGATCAAGATTATGATAAGGGCGAAGTTTTTATCACTCCAGGCGAGCGACTTGCTGTCCTAAAACAAGACCACTTTGCTTACGACGAATTTACTGTTCTCGATACCGTGCTCATGGGGCACGAAAAACTCTACGCCATAATGAAAGAAAAAGATGCTATCTACGAAAAGGAAGACTTTACGGAAGAAGATGGCCTTCGTGCAGCCGAGTTAGAAGGGGAGTTCGCCGAATTAGGCGGTTGGGAAGCCGAATCTCAGGCGGCACAAATGCTCTCGGGGCTTGGTTTAGACGATAATTTTCATTATGCAATCATGAAAGATTTAGACGGATCTCAAAAGGTTCGTGTCTTATTGGCTCAGGCTCTTTTTGGGGAACCAGAAAATTTGCTTTTAGACGAGCCGACTAACCACTTAGACTTAGAATCTATTAAGTGGTTAGAAGAATTTCTTATCCACTGCGAAAATACCGTTATCGTTGTATCGCACGACAGACACTTTTTAAATCAGGTTTGTACTCATATAGTCGATATCGACTATAGCAAAGTTAAGCAATTTGTTGGAAACTACGACTTCTGGTACGAATCTAGCCAACTCATTCAACGCCAAATGAAGGACGACAAAAAACGAGCAGAAGATAAGGCGGCGGAATTAAAGCTTTTTATCCAGCGATTTAGTTCAAATGCGGCAAAATCTAAACAAGCCACTTCACGTAAAAAATTATTAGAAAAACTCGACTTAGGTTCATTGCAAGCGACTTCTCGCCGTTTTCCCTATGTTAATTTTAAACCTAACCGCGACTGTGGAGATATCATTTTAGAAATTAAAGAACTTTCTAAAGAGATCGATGGGGTTAAAGTCTTAGACAATCTTTCTTTAACGGTTCAAAAGGGCGAGAAGATTGCCTTCGTTGGAACGAACCATCTTGCTAAAACAGTGCTCTTCCAAATTCTAGCTGGCGAAATGCAACCCGATTCAGGCGAATTTAGATGGGGTGTAACTATATCCACTGCCTATTTTCCAAAAGACAATAATGCCTTTTTCCAAAACGACGACAACATTGTCGATTGGTTGCGCCAATATTCCCCAGACGAGCAAGAAGAAAGTTACATTCGTGGTTTCTTAGGACGAATGCTTTTCTCAGGCGAAGAATCACTTAAACCTGTAAAAGTTCTCTCTGGGGGCGAAAAAGTACGGTGCATGCTCTCTAAAATGATGTTGTCGGGTGCAAATACTCTCGTATTTGACGAACCCACCAACCACTTAGACCTAGAGGCAATTACAGCCCTAAATAATGGCTTAAAAGAATTTCCTGGAGTTGTACTCTTTAACTCCCATGACCATCAGTTTGTAAATACCATTGCAAATCGGATTATCGAATTTACTCCTAAGGGAATTATCGATAGAATCACCGTTCTCGATGACTATTTAGCAGACCCAAAAGTGCAAAAGGTGCGAGATGAGCTTTATAGTTCTCATCAACGCCTTAAAATATAAATCATATTACGATTATAAGGAGAATAATATGAAACAACCCGTAAGATGTCCCGGAGCTTTTTTGGACGAATTTAAAGGAACACTTTATAATGGCGAATGGCCTACAATCATAGAGATGTTTTCGATTACTGTAGCTCGTTTTCCAGAAAATCGATGTATGACCATGTTCACCCCCGATAGAGAAACACTCACTTATGCAGAAGCTTTTGAAAAAGTGAAATGTATTGCTCAAATGCTCGTTACTAAAGGTATTAAAGCAGGAGACAGAGTCGCTCTTTATGGAAAAAACACAACTGAATGGGCACTAAGCTACTTAGGTGCGCTCTATGCTGGAGCTGTTGTTGTTCCGCTAGACAATCAACTTCCTATGGAAGATGCCGAAGGTCTTTTGACACATAGTGAATCTAGTATTTTCTTTATCGACGAAGATAGAGCAGATAAAGTGAACAAAAGCAATACTCTTTTAAAGGATATTATTGTATTTCCTAAAAAGACAAAAGACTTTTTGGCTTCTCTCCCAACAACTCCACTAGAAAAAATCGTTCCTCGAAAACCAGAAGATTGGGCTGCATTGCTCTATACTTCTGGGACAACAGGTGTAGCTAAAGGGGTTATGCTGTCTCATAAAAATGTCGTTTCAGACGTCTTTTCTGCGCAAGGAAAAATGGATGTTCTTCCAACCGATGTATTTTATGGACTTTTACCTATTTACCACTCATATACAATGACAGCTGTTTTTATGGAATCGATGGCTTGTGGTAGTGAATTGGTTTTTGGTAAAAAACTCGCAATTGACTCCATTATGCGAGACCTTAACAAAGGTGAAATTACCATGTTTTTAGGGGTTCCTGCTCTTTATAACAAGTTAATATTAGGAATCATGAACAAAATTCGAGCTAAAGGGATTGTTGTTTATGGTATCATTAAAATGTTGATGGCTATTTCAGGTTTTGTTAAAAATGTTTTTGGTGTCAATATCGGTAAAAAACTTTTTGGCGGTATCTTAAAACAAGCTAATTTATACAATTTACGAATCTGTATTTGTGGTGGTGGACCGCTTCCTGCAAAAATTTTCAAAATGTATAATCAACTTGGTCTTAACTTTGTTCAAGGCTATGGCTTAACAGAAACTTCTCCAATTCTAACATTAAATCCAATTGAAAACTACAAAAATGCTTCTGTTGGGGCGATCATTCTAAATGTCGATATGAAAATTGCAGATCCGGATGCAAGTGGCTCGGGTGAAATTTTAGTCAAAGGCCCAATGGTCATGCAAGGCTATTATAAAAATGAAGAAGCGACAAAAGAAGTTTTCACAGAAGATGGATACCTAAAAACAGGCGATGTTGGATATTTAGATTCAGATAACTACTTGTACTTAACAGGTCGTGCAAAATCTCTTATCGTTACCGATGGTGGAAAAAATGTATTCCCAGAAGAGATCGAAAATAAGTTTCAACTTTATTCAGAAATAGAACAAATTCTTGTCCGTGGCTTCTTAAAAGATGCAAAAATGAAGATCGAGGGAATCGAAGCATTGTTTTATCCAACAGCAGAATGGAGAGAAAAAGATTTAACTCCTGCACAGTTGCATGACCATTTTGCTAATATTGTCGATGAAGTGAATAAGACTTTAGTTGCGTACAAACGAATACAACAGTTTAAAGTCTTAGACAAAGAAATGGAAATGACTTCTAAACGAACCATTAAACGACACAAGGTGCAATAA
>CAYJGX010000015.1:0-24323 GCA_964369795.1 uncultured Spirochaetaceae bacterium | reverse complement strand
TTAATAACTTATTTGTAATAATAAGTTAAACCATCAACCTTATTCCAGGCGCCACGTGTAAAGTCGGGATAAACGACTGGTGCTCCATTATTTTCGATAGAAATTCGAGAAAGTTCGGTTAATGCGCTCCATTCTGCTGCGTCGTAGACATCTTGATCTAATGGAAGGCCATTTTGGATACAAAAGATGAGCCTAAAGTCCATCATGAAATCCATTCCGCCATGCCCACCAACACGTTTAGCTTTTTGTCCAATTTCTTTCACGATTGGGTGTTCATATTTTTTGAGGGTTTGTCGTAATTTCATTTTAGGAAAGAATGCATGTCCTTTTGCGTATTGATCTTGGTGTGCAATTCCTTCGCTTGGATATTTTTGAGCAAATCCCTTTGTTCCGCTAACGGTGTGGAGCCGGCTATATGGGCGTGGGGAGACTTCGTCGTGTTGGATAAGGATGGTTTTTCCATTTTCGGTTTTGATGATGCTTGTGTTGATGTCTCCGTGGAGATAGGTAGCATTTGCCTCTTTGGAATCTTTTCCATATTTGTCTTGTGCATAGGCAGTCATTCCAAATTGATTCGATGCCATTGCAACGACAGTATTAAATTTGTCGCCTCGGTGAATATTCATAATGTGGGCTAATGGGCCTAAGCCATGAGTAGGGTATAGGTTTCCTCGTTTTGTTGAATGTTCTTGGAGTCTCCATTTTTCCCAATAAGAGTTATCGAACATCATGGAGCGAAGATCGTGAATGTAGGCACCTTCTGCATGAACAATTTCTCCAAAGAAACCTTGTTGTGCCATGTTAAGGGTTGCAAGTTCGAAGAAGTCATAGTTGGTGTTTTCTAACATCATGCAGTGGCGTCTAGTTCGTTCTGCGGTGTCGACAAGTTGCCAACATTCTTCTATTGTGGTTGCCGCTGGAACTTCGATTGCTGTGTGTTTGCCTTGTTCCATAGCATAAACAGCAATAGGAGTGTGGAGTGCCCAATGGGTACAATTGTAAACGAGATCGACATTTTCTTGCTCACATAATTTTTTCCAATCTTCTGGACCCGTATAAAGAGTAGGGCTTCCTTTTCCTCGTAATTTAACAAGGTTATTTGCACGTCTAACATAATCTTCGTTTACATCACAAATTGCAGTCACTTCGACTCCTGCGATTTGAGTGATTCGGTCTACTGCACTATACCCTCGGTTACCAACGCCGACAAAGGCAACGCGCACCACTTTAAGTGGCTCTGTGCGAAGTTCTAGGACATCCGTTTGTCCTTCTGCACGATCGGGGACAGGAAGCTCAATGGGTTCGTATGCAAATAGTGACAATGAGACACATAGCATCAAACCGATTATTAGTAATTTTTTGAACATATAGTTCTCCTTTAATTTTTTTTAAAGTATAACCTTGATTGATAAAATTGTCAAAAAAAATTGCTAAATTAAATATTTCGGGGTATTATATTTTATGCTAAACATAGGAATTATTGGGGCTGGAGCACGTAGCCCTATCGCCTTTTTTCTACATAGACCTCACGATGAAATAAGCCTTGTTGCCGTTGCAGATATCAATATAAATGCGGCAAAAAAGTTTAACAATGAATTTAAAGAACGTTTTCCTGGTGAAAAGGATTTGCTTCTTTATTCTTCGGCTCAAGAACTTTTACAAAACGAAGAGATTGAGCTTGTTCTCATTTTAACGCCCGACTACTGTCATAAAGAACAGATTATTTTAGCCATAGAAGCAGGAAAAGATATTTTTGTAGAAAAACCGTTGGCTATCACACTAGAAGATGCAGATGAAATTTTACATTTATTAGAATCGTCAAGGATGCGGGTTTATGTGGGACATAATATGCGTCACATGTTTTTTTTAAAGAAAATGAAAGAGCTTATTGATGATAATGTTATTGGAGAAGTGAAAGCTATATGGGTGCGTCACTTTGTGGGCCGTGGAGGCGATATCTATTTTAAAGACTGGCATGCAGAGCAAAAGTATAGTAATAGTCTTCTAGTTCATAAGGCTGTCCACGATTTTGATGCCATTCATTATTTAGCTAATTCTTCAACTGCTGTCGTTCAGGCGATGGGAGGTCTTACCTTTTTTGATGGAGCAAATGAAGGAGTGAATCCTAATGTCAATGTAGAAGATCTCTCTATGGTTCAAATGCGACTCCATAATGGTGTATTTGCTAGTTATCAACAATGCCACTATACTCTAGACTATTGGCGAAATTTTACGATCATTGGAACAAAAGGTCGTATTGAAAATTTTGGTACCCGCTATAACAATCCTGTCATTAAAATATTTAACACTCGACAATCTTATAACCATGAGGGCGACATTACTATCAATCTAGAAAATGAGTACGAAAATAATGACTCTCCTGACCTTCGGTTAATGGAACAATTTATTAGATTTCTCAAAGAGGGTGGGAAATCCAATATACTTGATTCTCGAAATGCTGTTGTCGTTGCCGATTGTGCAACGAAGTCGCTAAGGCAAGGGGGAGTTCCTATTGTGATTAAAGCATTTAATATAAAAAATTGATAAAAATAGTTTTTTTTAAAATTTGAATAAAAATTAAGTAGACTTTTTTGCCATTTGCACCGTAAAATATATAAGATTTTATATTTATCATTATCTTTCTTTGGGGGTTAAGAGTGTATTTTCAATATAGATTTTTAGTATTAGCAATTTGTCTCCTAGGACTGCCAGCCTGTTCAGATGATTGGAGTTTATCCCATGAACTTTCTGGGACATGGATCCATGTAGAGCGAAAAGAAGGTGTTTCGATTGAACAGCAACTTTTTGTTGATTCCGATTTGGTTGAAAACAAAGAATTAGGAGAAAATGAATTTTCGTATCATTGGGATTATTATATTGATAATATAAAAAATGAAGACCTTTCTCATGCAGGAAAGGTTCGTATCATAAAAAAAGATTTTCAAGCTGTTTTTCAACCATCTGTAGAAACAAAAGATACTTTAATTTTCCAATTTCGTCTCGGATTGTCTGGTGGTTCAGTCGTTTTTTCCGCGGACGGGATAACTGCACTAGATTTTTATAAAACAGAGGGGGGAATATGAAAAAGCTTTTTTTGTTTCTTGCGTTAGCTTTGATTTTTTTCTTAGTTGCGTGCGAATTATTTAACCCAGACAATTTACCATTAACAAATAATTTAGAAGACGATTCTACATTAGACCTTAATTTGTCACACGGCGCACTCAATCCGCCTGTAAATATAAAATTTCTCTCTTTTAAGACAGAATCAGAATATGAAACAGTATTGTATTGGGGTAGCGTCGAAGATGCTATTGCATACAAGGTTTATAGGAGTTCTGCATTCGATGGTGAATATGCACTTCTTGGGGAGACTAGTTCGCCATCTTACCGAACTGTCGAAATCTCAATACTAGAAAATTTTTCTACTTATACTTCATTTTATAAAGTTGCTTCTGTTTCTGCAACTAAGAAAGAGAGTACTTTTTCCGTTCCTCTTGTACTTACTATTAATCAGAATTTAGCATATGAAGAGATCGTAGTTGACCCGATTATCAGTAAAGGTACTCAATCGACCATTACTCTTACATGGACCCCTCCTCAAAATGTTAGCCATTATAAAATTTTTCGGCTGCTAAGCGAGTCGGATTCTAACACAGAGCCAACATTATTGCATAATGAATTTATTCCTCCTAGTTCTAATGCTTCTCAAATTGATTATGTGGATAGCACTGCAAAAGCGGGTTATTTCTACGATTATCATGTTTTGCCTGTAGATCAATATGGAAATGAAGGTATTTTAAATAAAGGATTTAAAGCGGGTTATATTTTACCAGAAATAACAAATTTTGAAGTTTCTAATGGAACTTTAGCAACCGTCGTAAGTTCAGGAGTTCAAACAGAGGGACAAATTGAATTGTATTGGAATATTTATCCATATATCCATTCAGCAACTTCAAAGTATAAGTTAGGTGAAATGTGTGCTTTATTAGGGTATGCCTTACCAGATAATTTAGAGAGTCCAGAAGATTTTGGAATTTACGTTTCGTTTACCCCAGCAAATCCTCGTTTTTCGGATCTTATCAATACAGTTTTTCTTTCAAATTTCCTTCCAGATGCAAATGATGCAGATTTAGCTCCTCTTTCAGCCCTCAAAAAGTACGAAACCCTAAATGAGCAATTTTTAATCGATGACACTCTTATCGACGATTCTTCAAGAGGAAGATTGTATACCTATCGTGTAAAAGTAGTTAATAAAAACTATCCGTTAATTCAGTTTGATAATTCTTGGTATAAATATTTTTACTTCAAAGTTTCTAGTAAATTTTATGTTGCAGGGTCGGGCTATATAGAGTCCAAATTATCGACGCTGTTTCGCGGATGGGAGGTAAATTCTGTTAATGCGCCTGTTTTTAATAATGGAACCGAAATTTTTCAAGCGTTAACAACTGTAAAAGATAGTCTCGAAGTTAATATCGAAATCAAATACCCAGGGCACCAAGGATCCACAAAGCCAGATGCAATACGCATTTATAAGGCTGTTCCAGGGGGTATCAAGTATGATTTGGTAAATGAGTGGACTACGATTCCTGCCGCGGGGAGCACGCTCGCATTTACGGAAGAATTATCCACGCCCATAGAGGAAGGAATGAGTATTCCATATCGATTTTCAATTATACAAAACGGCCGCGAATCAATTTTTAGTGATCCCGAGTATTTAATTATCGAGGGAGAGTAGGAGTTATTATGACGAAGATTAATAAAAATATATTTCTTATAACTTTGGTTTTATTTTTTTCTTGTTCAGAGAATCTTCTAAGAGAAGATTTGAATTTTAATACAACGACCGAGGTAGAAATTCCAAACGACGAACAGTCTGTTTCTATCGTAGATGACATTGAAATGCAAATTGATGGGAGCGTTTCTATTCCAACTCGATTACAAGTTTCACAGGCAAACTATACCGATCGTATTATCCTAGAATGGAAAGATGTCTACTACGAAGAGTACAAAGCACTTTATTATATCTACTTCTCTGCTGACGGAAGTACCTTTACTCTTTTTAATAGAGTTCCACAAAATGAAAATAGTTATACATTTTTAGCAGCCAAGGAAGAATTGGAATCTGGAGTTCACTATTCATTTGCGGTCAGAGCTTATATTCCTAATTTAAATGTTGCAAGTGAATTGAGTGAGGTTGTTCAGGGGTGGACAATTGGAAAACCCAATCGCTTTCTTGCTACTTTTCGCGAAAGTACCGAAACTGTCAAACTAAGTTGGCCTGAGGTAGAGGGGGCTCGTTACTATACAATTCACCGTGCTACTGTTGCTCCTGGGGAAGCTGCACCCGTTGCGGTCGCTTCATACCTTCCAATTGGGAATCCTATTGCGCGGTCAGAAATGGATGAAAATGGTAATTTTACATATCTCGATTATTCAAATACTGCTGGGGGTGATTTAATTGCTCAAAATGATTACTGGTATCTATTATTTTCTTACTCTACCGATGGATTAGAAAGTAAACCTTCTACACCTGCTCGCGGAGCATTACTTGCCATTGGTGTGCCTGGAGCACCGACTTTGCTAGATGTTTCTAAAGGAATTTTTGACAATGCGGTTCGCATTATGTGGAAAGGTGTCGACGAACGAAAAAATTACATCTTATACAGACTGACTGAAAATGATCTTCAAAATGGAGTTGTCAGTGGTACAGAAATCAAAATGAATGTCGAGGATATCAAAGAGAAAGATTCTTATTTTTATTACTATGATCGTGGGGTTTCCTTTGAGAATGGAGAGAAGTATTATTATCGTGTTGCAGCCAAAAATGATTTAGGCGTTGGACTGATGAGTGAATTTGATATTGATGACGCAGATTCTATACATTTTACACTAGGTCATGGTTTTGAAAAATATGACGCTCGATCCATTGAAGTCAGTGTGACATCAAAAGGCTTTGTCGTTCAATGGGATAAAGTTCTAGCTGCAAATCTCTATTACATCTATCGCTTTATTCCATCAGAAGGAAAAAGAACTCCGACTAGTGATAGCGATTGGGTTTTCTTGGTAGAATCGATAGAAAATTCTATCCTAGACGCAGATTCCGCATTTAATCTTGAAAGTGATGAAGTTTTTTATCGTATTTTTCCAGTTAAAGTGATAGACTCGCAACCATTTATTCTCGAATCGGACTGGACTTATTCTCTCTCTGAAGAGGCGAAAACGAAGACTTTCTATTCTAATGGTCTTGCCGATTCTGCTTTATTAGAGATCCGTATAGCAGATTTAGAACAAGAGTTAATCGATTTTGGAATATCAGATTCAATTCGAATAGGGCATGCAGGAATTTCTAATTTCGCTAGTGACTTTACAGTCGAAGTTCCACAATTTTCTGTTGTTCCTAAAGCCACGCAAAATGACAAAAATATTAAGGGAAAGATCGTTGTTTCTGGAAAAATTTCTGATGTCAGTGGCCTAGAGAAACTCAATGTAAAACTTGTCCGAACTTGTTATTATGGGGATGAAGATGGAGTTTTTCCACTTGCAGAGCCACGAAGAGCGATTGGGGGGGTTGCTTTCACTAAAAAAGGACAACCTCATGTTGCAGGTATTGAAGAGTTTGATTTAAAAAATTATATTAATGGCCATGGAGAATTTTCATTTGAAGATCCAATGCACGACTTTAGAGATGGAAAAGTTTTAGAGGGGAGACGTCTGATTTGGGATTATGGGACTTGGGATAGAGAGGCTTGGAAAGATATTAAACGGCAAAAAATGTTTGATATGAACCGAGCTGTTAAAGTAAATTATCGAGTCCGAATTGAGCGAAGTGGTGATCCAGAGTGGAAGCCTACTATTTCGTCCGAATTTCAGGGTTGGCCATGCTTAACCGATATAGAATTTGGACATCTTGCTAATTGGATGAAAGATGTAACACTAAATCGGTTAACAGCGATTCTCATTCCTCGGTATGCTTGGTCAAAGACTGTTGCATGGGCATCTAGTTATGATCAACGAGTCGAAGGTGAAAATTCTCCTGGGAAATCAGCGCATATAAAAACTTGGGTACAAGGTTTAGGAGGTGCTGGATCGGGAGGTGTCGATGCTGGTTATTCCGATTGGGAAGGTTTTACTTTTAAAACGGATCAAAATATTTCAATGACAGTATCTACAGATGTTGGGGTAAAACGAAATGTTGGTTTTAAATATTCTTTTACCACGCCTTTATATAGTGGAAGTGTAGATCTTTCTATGTATTGCCGCGACTATAATCATAACTGGGGACTTTGGTCTGATGAAGGTCATTTTAAATATATTCATACGGGTGTTACCGATTGGATTACTCAAAAGCCAGATGTTTTTATGCCCGTATATGAAGAAACATGGATGTCAGGGGGGCCAATCAATACAGGAAGTCCAAATGCAATGCGATTTGGATCATCTCTAGGTAGAGAAGCCTATGATGCGGGGGGCGAGGCCTACCCCGGACCAAATGATGCGGATAGTTGTACTTATACTCGAATCAATTTAAAGTATCGCCCTGTTCCAATGAATACAGATTTTGCAAAAGAAAAGTACCCAGTAATGAATTACGGATATATTGACTAGGGGGAATTAAATGAATATGAAGAAATTAACTAAATATGGTATTAGCTTTTTCGCATTCTTATTTTTGATGAGTTGTTTTATTGATCAAGAAGAAGATATTGTGGGCAAATGGAATTACATGAAAAATGGCGGCGAAAATTCAATAATAACAGAAGAAATTGAATTTATTTCTACTGAAAATAGCAGTTATTCCTTTATTTGGTCCAAAAAAATAGAAGATATAAACGGAACAGCGATACTTGCGCATCGGGAGGGCACTGCTCTAATTGAAAATCGTTTTTCTGGAGTGGAAGTGATTCCTACTGTCCATTTTACATGGGAAGAAGAAGAGAGCGAAAACTCGTTGTTTTTGAAATATCGGATTCAAGGGAACTCTTTAAGTATTGCCTCAGAATCAAGTGTCACGGTTTATTATAAAGTAGAGGTCGAAAACGATGAAAACTAATTTTATAATCTTTTTACTAATTATTGTTTTTTGTATTTCCTGTGTAAATAAAACAATAGAGGAAAATATTCCAATTTTAACCTTAAGAGGCGATATTGCAATGCAAATTCCGCTCAATGAAGAATTTGTGGAACCTGGCTATGTTGCCTTCGATGAAGTAGATGGCGATTTAACTTCACGTGTGCTCGTTGATTCAATCAGCTTAGATACGAGCAAAGAGGGAGTTTATCAAATATATTATTCTGTGACAAATCGCTATGGACTTAAAAGTGCTACAGCAATGCGAACAATAAATGTTGTTGATGGTGGGGGGGACTTACTTTTGAAAGGGGAGAGTTTCTCATCGGTAGAGTTAGGCTCTGTCTCTATCTTTGATGATCCTGGTTTTTTAGCAACCGACGTAGATGGTGTGATTAAAAATGATCGTGTAGAAATTTCTTCAAGTATCGATTTCTCTTCTCCAGGGACTTATTATATTGTTTATACATTTACAGATAGTTATGATATTGTTCATAGTGCAGTACGTACCGTTCAAATTGTTTTGCCCTCGACACCTGTTATTGTTCTTCAAGGCAATGGAGGTAGTCCCTCAGCTCCATTTATTGTACAAGCAGGCATGACCCCAGATGAAATAAAATCGATAGCTCCTGGTTATATGGCTTTGTCAAAGGTGGATGGTGATATTTCTCAAAAGGTTGTTGTTGATTATACTACTATAGATACTAGTGTTAATCCTGCGGTTGTTCAGTCTCTCGAATATTCTATTACAGATAGCAGTACAGGAGATAAAATTTCCTCTATTGTGCGGTATGTGCGCGTGTTAGCAGATGGAATTGCACCCGAAGTATTTATTCTTAAAGCAGTGCAACAGACCATAGAAGTTGCCTCTTCATTTGAGGTTAATCTTGCAACGGATATTATTGCAGAAGATAACAACGTAATTCTCCCCGTGAGTAAGTTGCGCTATGTAATCGACCAATTAAGTTCACTTGCAGTGGATGCCACCGTTATCAGAAGCGATGTTCCTGTTGAAAATGTTACAGAGGATGCTGGATTTTTCAGAATAACTTATTATGCTGTAGATGATTCAGGGAATGAGGGAAGTGCAATTAGGCTTATTGAAGTTGTTGATTATGAAAAACCTGAACTTGTTTTCAATGGAGAAATTTTAACTCGAAGTATCGAAATTGCAGAAAATTTTGATTACGGAGCATCAATTTCCTCTTTAATCCCAGATCCTACTGCTTCGGATAATGCTAAAAGCTATGCATTGCATTTTCAAGGTGATCTATTAACCTCAATTGATTCTCGCAAAGTTGGTAAATATAATCAAACAGCCTATGCGACTGACGCGACCGGAAATGAGAGCTTTAAAGTTCGAAGAATAATTAATGTGCTTCCTCCTCCAGTTCCCGCAGTAGCCAATGGAAGTTTTGAAGATTACATTCCAGCTGTCGGCAAAATTGATGAGGAAAACAATCTTACAGGGTGGCAATGGGTAGATATGCGTGGCTACTTAGTCCAAGGAACCTATCAGTCATGGGGCCACCAGGTGACATCAATTGAGCCTGTTATTTATATTGAGCCAGCACAGTATGCCAGCAAATCGGTTGCAGGTATCTCCGATTTTTATTCACGAACAGGAACGGTCGCAGCCTTTACAACAGGCTCTGTGTTAACGAAGGAGCAAGAAAATATCCCCAATACATTAATCCCAATTAACTTCGCAGCCTATATTACTCGTTCTATGGGAAGTCTAGTACAAAAAGATATTTTTCTCTTTAAAGATGTAGATTATGTAGCAGAGATGTATTCCCGCATGGCTATATCTGCATCATCACAGTCACTTTATTTTAGAATTATAGCCCAGACTCCCGGAATGCTCTTAAATGGAAAGACAGAATTACAATATACTGGGGATGCTGCAAGTTTGACTCAAAGTTATTGGGGGCGTTTTGAAATTCCTTTTTCTGCTAACATTGATGGGCAAGTAACGATAGAAATCGAAAAATCTGATATAAGCGGAGGAGACCGTGCTGGTACAGAAATTTTATATGATGATGTGGCTATTCTAGTTGAAGAGAATGGCTATCAAATGAAGTAGGGGGCATTATGAAAAAAAATATTATATTACTATTTAGTTTGTTATTACTTCTTATATTTACAGGTTGTGAAACGGAGGACTTGCTCATAGAAGTTTCGTACAATGATTTAATCTTAAGTTCAGAGACTGATTTTGATTTTTCTTCAGTAGGGACGGGAAAAAATTCTCTTGTCTTGTCACTGCGAAATCCATTAGAAAAATCTTATTTAATTATTGATTCAATTTCTATCGATAGTAGTGAATTTAAGGTTCAATCTATTAAAAATACAGATTTTATTTTCCCAATGGAAATCGCACCGCAAGGTAGAATTGGGATGTGGTTGCAATACCTTCCAACTGCAGAAGGGGAGCACAAGGCAACACTAACAGTAAAAACTCGTTTACAAGAGGGAGAAGTCATAGATTTCTTATTTCCGGTACAATCCGAAATTTTCTCTGTCGGAATAGGCAATAATGGAACAGGTCTCGTTTTTGAACACGATGCAAAAGGTGTTTCCTTTGGAGCTGTAGATATTGGGACGCAAAAAGAAGGAAGTATTCGAATTCGCAATATATCTACGCAATCCATCACAATCCAGGATGCTCTAGTGGCGGCTCCTTTTAGTTTTTTAAATTTGGAATTTCCTTTCACTTTTGCTCCCAATGAGACAAAAAGATTTGATTTGGTTTTTTCTCCAATAGCGGTAGGAGATAAAGAAGGACTCTATTTTTCTTCAGCCTTTTTACTAACCGACTCTGGAGCAAACCTTGAAATCCCATTAGATGGCTTTGCAAAAGAACTTTCTGGTGCAGTCCTTAAAATAGAAACTAGCGCAGGGACATCAATTGATTCTTCGTATAGTTTTTCGGATGTTGGACTTGGTCAAAAGGGAGATGTAAGTTCTTTTATTTTAAAAAATGCTGGAACACAAGAGCTTGTTATCTCTGATCTTGCTTTAAGCAACATTCGTGACTTCACATTTTCCGAATTGGTTTCATTTCCACGTACCATATTGCCAAAAAGTTCTTTAGAGATTGGAATTCAGTTTACCCCAGCAGCTACGAGCTTAGGTATTTCCGCTTCCGAATTGCAAATCACTTCAAATTCCTCGGGATCTCCTTTGACTATTTTGCGACTCACAGGAGAGGCGTTAGGTGCAAATACCCCTCGTCTATCGCTTTCAAATGGAGGAGAGCAAGTAATTTCCGATTCTATTTTTCGCATACCGAGTGCTTATATAAATGAAACAATGACAACGGAATTTTTACTTAAAAATATTGGAACAGCAGAACTCAATGTTAATTCGCTAGCTGTGTTATCGGAGAGTGCATTTTTTTCAGTTGTCAATGAAGATAATAGTCTTTTAGAGCTTCCTTTTTCGGTTTCTTCAGGGGATCAGGTGGCAATTAAACTTCTTTTTTCATCCGATTCGCTTGGTTCGTATAATTCAACTTTGGAAATACAGACAAATGATAAAGAGTATCAATCTTTTTCAGTCGAGATACAAGCTTCATCTGTAGAAACTAAGTTACTTCTTCCTCCTACGCTAGAATTTGTCAACGAGGGGGCTGTGCGCGATTCATTTGTTGGTGATTATACTATTGTTGGGAATCCTCAGTTTCTTTTTAGGACAGCATTAGGCTCGGGAGGAAATAGCGAATTTCGTTATAGCTTAGAAAAGGATGGTATCACAATAGAAGAAAATAATGTTTCTGGAGAAAACGAGATTGAACTTTCGCCTGGAGTCGAATTAAATTCAGGAGTATATTCTCTTTCCGTTGTAGAGTCTAATGACGATGGAATCTCCTCGGAACCACTATTATATTCTTTTATTATTTCACGTAGCAATCCGCAACCTCCTGTTGTTGAATTTTCACCTCGAACAGGGATTAACTATTTAGCAAAAGAAGATGTTGTATGGACAACAGATATTACCCCAGTTTTTACATGGAGGCCTGCTGAAGGAGAAGAAAATTCTGTAGCAAGTTATAAATTTTCTATATCTAATTTAGATACTGGATCTGCAATTCAAGCTGAAACAGCTACACGAAATAAAATATTCACCTTATCTAAAAACCACATTTTTTCTGAAGGTAATTATCTCTTTCAAATTATCGCTATCGATGGCTTTGGGCAAGAAAGTCTTCCCTCGCATTTCAAATTTTCCTTAGACTTGACTCCTCCAGTAATTACTTTAACGAATGTAGCAGGAGCAGAAGGAAGCGCTATCGTCCTACCAAAAGGAATATTTGAAGAAGATATTGTAATATATGACCCTATTGGAAGTGCAACGGATGCAATTTTTGGCGAATGTGAGATTGAAGCTGATTACTCGGGCGTTTTTTTAGCTCTTGCTGGAAGTTATAATGCGTATTATGTAGCCGAAGATCCGTTAGGGAATAAAAGAGTAGAGTCGGCTCGTACGACTCGCGAAATTTCAGTAATTGATTTTGATGCATTGCGAATTGATTTTAAGCAAAACCTAGTGCATGATGAAGGCTTCTCAATCAATATAGAAGGGGCTCCTGCAAAAACCTATGGTCAACTCACTTACGAATATAACTTTGCAGCCGGGCTAAATTAAGAAGCGGTTAACTTTACTCCAATAATTTCACCTACTCGTTCAAACATTAAACTTTCATTAACTGACCCAGATTTGCAAGAGATTGATTTGCGCAAGGTCACCTGTAATATAAAAATTGCAAAAGCAAATCCCACCGAAGAAGCTTTCGTTGTAGAGCTTAGTCAGGACTTTAAGCTATTTCCTCGAATTCAGTTAGTCGATCCAAGTTTTGAAACTGGCTATACTGCAGGAGCTTGGGGTGTTGCTGCTAACCTATATCTAAATTATGGTGCATGGAATTATACCGACAAATGGCTTTATTTTTATAATGAAGATACACTTTATGCAGATCCAATGACTGTAGATTTAAAAAAGCCGGCGTGGACAACTCCAGAGGAAATTGCAAGAATTTTAGAACCCAATACTACTTTGGATATACAAGAACCAGCTGGTGGACCTGCTCCTGCACAGGGTTCGAATTACTTTAAAGTTTGTTCTGCTAAGTATGTTTCACAAAACGATGATTTTAAAGAATATGAGATTCGCCTTTTCCAAACAGTTTCTATTATTCAAGGGCAACAGTATAAAATTTCTTGTAAAGTTTATGACACAAATAATTATCAAAATGAAAATGTTCAACTAAAAATAGATAGCGCACCAGAACGTTTTCTCAATAACTCTATTGGAAATATTATTTCTACCGATTTAAGTACTACGAAATCGACTATAGCTGGAAGTTATAATAAATGGCAAACGATTACAGCTACCTTTGTTGCAAATAACACATCGGAGGTCTTAGTTGGCGTCATGAAAAGAGAGTCTGGAAATCCTAACGGTTCAGGAAATGATAAAGCAGTTTTTATCGATGATTTTCAAATGGAATATGTTTATTAATATAGGGGGCATTATATGAAATATAAATTTTTATTTTTAATTGGATTAGCTATTTTTATTTTAGGTTGTACAGGAAAAGAAGCAAAAGGCTTATTTGCATTTGTAAATGATAGTGCTACCACACAACTTACAGTCGACTCAAATGAAGAAGGTTATATTCCTCTTTCATTCACAAATACAGGTAGCTCCACCCTTCAAATTGATTCAATCACATCTTCAGATAGCAGTTTTCTTTTCTTATTAAAAGAAGATCTCACGCAAATGATATACTTTCCTGTTGTCCTAGGAGTCGATGAAACATTTAACTTTTTTTCGTATTATTTTGAAAATTCATATAATAAAGAGGCAGATTTTACGATTAGTTATAAATCAATTGATGGCGAAAAATTTTCAGAAGCCATCTTAAATGTCAAGACAAATCCTAAGGTTAGTGTCGGTGATATTGCACAGGAAAGTGGAGTTCTTTTTTATCAACCTAGTAATCTTAAAATTCTATTTGGAAATGTCTATGCTGGTTTAAGTGATTCTTATCAATTAGCTTTTAAAAATAACGGTGGCGAACCAATTAAAATTGAGAATATTACTTTTCAAAGAGGGATCTATTTTTCATGGGAAGAAACACCTTCTTTCCCAATTGTGTTAGCCGGTAACGAAAAAAACGAGGAGCTAGTGCTAATTTTTTCACCCTCAGATGCAATCTCATATAGCGACCTTATCACTTTTGAGACAGAAAAATCTACATTTTCAATTACAGTTGAAGGAGTCGGACTCATTAATAATAGACCATCGCTTTCTCTTGAGATGGACAAGGTTACAATTTTAAATGGTGGTGATTATCATTTTGGATATAAAACCGTTGACGAAAATGCCTCTATCCAATTAGATATCGTAAATACGGGGAGAAAGAATTTAGAAATTTTGGAGATCGTAAGTTCCGACGGAATTTATAACTTTAGTGAAACGAATTTTATAGTAGCACCTAATGCAAGACGAAGCATCGATATCGATTTTACCTTTGCCGAAGAGAAAGAGTATGTCAACTATATTTCTATTCTATCAAATGATCCAGATTTCCCATCTTATCTTTTTTCACTAAAAGGAGAGGGGATATCGGCCTTAAAACCAAGGCTTCGCCTAAGTGGCAATGAGGTCTCCTTTGCCGACGATGATGCCTATTTAATTGACTTCCCACTTGTAGATCCAAATGTGAAGGTTGCTGCAGAGATTAATTTTATAAATGATGGAAGTAGTGACCTTACGATTACTTCTATTGCAACTCTTGCATCCCCTTTTGCTTGGGAGGGTGAAGCACCTGTTTTCCCTCTTGTTGTAGCAGAAGATGAGATGAAAACTTTTTCAATTTCATTTGTTGCATCCGAAGAAAAAAAATATCTTTTAGAACTGCTTATTGTTAGTAATCATTTAGGAATTGATGATACATCTTTGCTTTTAAAGCTACGCGGTGAAGTTTCATTAGAGAAACCACTGTTAAAACCCGAAATCAATTCAGTAAACTTGAACACAGATTTAACCCCACACTATCAGATAGATAATGAAAATGTAAAATTTACAGTGGAGACTCCCATTGGTTCTAGTGGAGTAGGAGAATTTAAATATTCAGTAAAAAACGATATTGTAAATAGTTATATCTATTCAGAAAGAATGATTTCTGTTGGAAGTGATAATAGAGCGATTGTAGATCTAGCGCTAAACGATGGCCTTTATACTTTAGAAGTTCAAGAAAAAGCAGTGACTGGCGAATGGAGTGCATTTAGTTCTTACAGTTTTGAAGTCGATAGAACAATTCCTGTTGCGCCCATATTAAATTCTTCCGTCTCTGCTGAGTATAAAATTGTTCCTCTAGAGGGCAAGTTTTGGGCAAATTCTACTATTGCTACTTGGAGTTGGATTCATGGAGGCGAGGCATCGGAGGTGCAGGGATGGAGATATCGTTTAAATGGTAGTCCCGATTCATCTGAGGGATGGACAGAAGTGGATATTCTTACTGTGTCAGTCGAGTTAGATGGTCTTGGACAAGGGGAACAATATTTTTATCTACAAGCTAAGGATAAATTTGGACGTTTTGGATTAGTGGCTCAAGATTCCCTTTGGATAGATACGCTTCCTCCCTCCATTACCTATACTGGTTCTTTGACACTCACCCAAGAGGTTAATAATTTATCTGGAGTCTATAATGATCCTGGATTTACCGCTACTGATGCTGGAATTGGTTACGATGCAAGTAGTGCACGAATGAATTGGATTACAGATACCTGTACAGGGCGATTTATCGGAGTATATGAATTTAAATATCAGATTTCAGATAAACTTGGCAATAGTGTCACATCGAATCAAGTTCGTAGAATCACAATAAATGATACGACTGCACCTAGTATTTCAGTTGGTGATAGTTTAAAAAATGATGGTATTGAAATTGCTTTCGGGGGTACAGCCTCTTTTCAGGCAACGACAACACAACTAGAGTCGACAATTCAAAATCAAAGTGGGATTTCGATATCTGATAATTCTGGGGGCACTGTTGAATCGGGTGCACTCACTATAAAAATGGGAACAGTTGGTAACATTTACAAAGCAGGAAAACAGAAAATTTTCTTTGCAGTAAAAGATGCTAGTGGGAATTATAGTGGATGGGATTATTTTGTATTGCAGATGCCTAATCCACAATTAGATGGCAATGGAAATAATTTGTTAACCGATTCAGGATTTGAAAATTGCGATCAAGGAAAACATGCAGACGACGACACTAAAAGATATCCTTTATTAAGTTCGACATGGAGTGTCAATCCATTGGCAGCTGCACTAAAAAATAATTCTAGCTCTCAGTGGTTAGAAAAGCAAAATATCAAAACCGATTCGCCACAGGGGGGTGTTTATTGCTATAATGATTCAGACAAAGTTTATGGACGCCAGGTTCGAATGTTTGCAGCCCCCGTAAGTGCTACGAATGGATTCTATTATATGTCCTATCAAGCGCATTATATTGCTTCGCCCCCTAGTGGACCAGTGCCAGCTAGAAATGGAACAAAATCGTATATAATTCGAAATACTGGCCATGATGTATATGGTGCTGTGATGAATAACGTTTGGGTTAGGGGAGTTTCTGTTGACCTTCGAAATACAGTGAATTTAAAAAGAGGCTTTAAATATAATGCTCGCATTTATTATCGGTCTGGAAGTCAGGGAAATAAATATGGCCTTCGAGTAGGAATTTACGATAATAGCTCTGTCTTAGCAAAAATGGTGGTAGCTGGAAGCGAAAAAACGAGTTGGACAGAAGTTCGAACAGGAGAAACAGGCTATATTGGAAAGTCAGGTGCATATACATTGAGCATAACGAATTTTATGAACAGTGGAGCGACTAGTGAACAAAATACCAATAATGGTTGGTATTATAGCTATATGCACTACGACGATGCTTCTCTTTGGTGTACTGGATACGATACCCATGAGAGTTTAACTAGCCAGAATCCACCTTCGCAACAGCCAAGTAGTTTTTCACTTTAGTTTACAGAAAATAATTGCATGAAAATATAAAAAAGAAAAAAAGAGTATTGCGAAAATAATAAAAGGGGAGTATAATTTTTATATATGATTTTCACAGAGGTAATTATAATGAAGAAATATTTTCTAGTCGCTTTAGTATTGTTTGTAAGTTCTATCCTAACTTTTGCACAACAGCAGCAGTTCATCCCACTTGTAGATATAGCTACTGCTCAAAAAGAGGTAGATGTAAAAACTGCTCGTAATGAAGACTTAACAGAACTCCTTGGTCAAATTGAAGAAGAAGACAATCAACTTCTAGACGAAATTAAACAAAAAGAAGCACAAGCATCAACAATTGATGAATCTCTTTATAAAATGAAAGAAAAAGGTTACGAAATGGAAACCATGCTTCGAAAGATTACCGATTTCGACGCTTCCGAAAGAGCTCGTCTTAATGTATTAAAAAATAATGACGCAATTCGAACGTTAGTTAATACAAAAGAGCAAATTAAAAGAGTTATTTATATCAATAAAAAACGCCTAGAAGCAAATAAAGGTAGAACACGAATCTATCAAAATGAAGTAGAACGAAACACAGACCGTATTGCATTCTTAGAAGTAGCAATCATTAAGTCAAAAGCTGCGAATGAAAGTAGTGCTCAATACATGCGAGATATTCAAGCCTATTTAGAAGAATCTCAAACTATTATCGACGAAATTGGTGATGTTTTACCTTCTTCATCAACGGTAGATACAACTCTTGCTATTTCTGGCCGAACAGCTTCTAATGTGACAGAAAGTAGTGCATCAGATACAGAAGAAGATACGACAGTTCTTGAACTCCAATAGGTTGCGGCTATGAGCAATAAAGTTTTCGTTGTCCTTCTTTTTTCTACTTTTATATTCTTTTCATGCTTAACAGAAATAAATTTTGAGTTTGATCCAATAATACCAAGTGTTACAGAAAATTCTGTTCAACTTTACGACGAACTCTCTGTTCTTTTCCCTGACGATCTTTCTCAGGGAATTTCTTTAACCGAGTTAACAACGGTTGGTAATGGGCGTAATGCTTTCTACCTTTTAGTCGATGTCATGGATTCTACGACCGAAACGGTTTTGGTGACTGTTAATCTTAAAAATTTAGAAGGTGCTAAAAATTTAACTTTTGCTCAGGTTATCGAAGTCCCTGTAGAAATAAATACGGGTCTTTTTACGCACACAACGGTAATCGATGGAAGAGATAATCCTTATGTCGTTCGTAAGGCTCCTTTTATGATCTATGAAATCGATAAGCCGATTCACAACCAAACAAATGAGGGCTTTCAACTCTCACAAACTGGAAGAGCTCTTTATTTAGTCGAGTTTGAAACCGACCCTATTTCAGAAAAACGAAAGACAGAGATTTCCCTCCAAGTAAATATTGGGGAGAATGTTTTTAGTCATGCTATCAATGTTCAACAATATCCCATTATTTTAGATCAATCTAAAGAGATGAAATATGTCGTTTGGAATAGGCATCCTATGTTAGAGGAAGAGTGGGGAATCGAAGAATTTTCCGATGAATGGTTTGAAAAAACAGCGGACATCGCACGCCTCATGCGAAAGGGAGGGCAGAGTGTAGCTCCTATTTCGTGGAGTGTTCTCTTCGATGAAAATCCAAGTGAACCGACAAAGCCTATTTTTCAAGAGGAACGAGTAAATCGTTATATCCAAACTTTTTTAGATGCTGGAATTTCTCAGTTTACATCCACTAATTTTGCGGGTCGCGAGGGCGAAAAATGGGCGGCTAAGAATTTAATGCTACATGCTGGCATGTTAGCGAGTTCGCCCGAAGCAAAAATCTATTTAGAAAATGCCTTTGGCGCTTTATCAAAATATCTAACAAAAATGGATTTAATGGACAAATGGTTCCTATCTATTTCAGACGAACCTATCAAAGAACACAGTGCAGATTATCGTTTGTTAGCCGATTACGTCCATCAGTTTTTACCTGGAGTGCCCGTCTTAGAGGCCTCTATTGCTAAAAAAGAGCTCGTTGGTGCAGTCGATATATGGACACCAATGGTTCAAGATTATGAAAAGGATCGTAGATTTTTTGATGAACGCATTGCAGCTGGGGATCGAGTTTGGGTTTATACTTGCCTAAACCCAGCGGGTAATTACCTAAATAGAATGCTTGACCAAGAACGCATTAGGCAGGTTCTTTTAGCTTGGGCTGGGAACCTTTATAATATCGAAGGATATTTGCACTGGGGCTTTAATTGGTTTAAAGTAGGAGTCGATCCATGGAAAAGAACGGTTCTTCATTTTCACTACAATGGCGATGTTGTTCCTGAAAATGTTCAACTTCCTGCGGGAGATCCATATATTGCCTTTCCATATAATAGAACCCATATTGGGGGTGCTCGCTTGAGGGCAATGGCAATTGGGATGCAAGATTTTGTTCTTTTACAAATGTTGCGTGAAAAGGATCCTGTGGCGACAGAAAAGCTTATTAAAACACTTGTGCGCGGTTATAAAAATTATTCGAAATCTATCGAAGAATATCGGGATGTCAAGAAAACTTTATTAGAGGCCTTGTTATAAAATTTTATGAAAAATATTTTTATCCCATTATTAGTTATATCGATTAGTTTATTGTCGTGTGTAACGGAAATTAGCTACGATTTTGAAAGGCCTATTGTCAATCTTAATAAAAATGGGGTCGCTCTTTACGATGAACTCTCTGTTATTTTTCCAGATGATTTATCGCAGGCGGTAGTGACTACAGAGCTTCTTTGTTTAAGTGAAAGGCAAAGTGCTTTTTATCTTCTAATTGATGTTAAAGATGATCTTGGACAAGCGAATCTATCGCTTAGTATCGAGGATCAATTAGGTTTAGAGGGCTTTCAATTTTCTAAGGTCATTGAAGTTCCTGTTGAATTTAATACGGGGATACATGCACGGACTGAACTCATCGATGGACGAAAAAATCCCTATGTGGTGCGCCGTGCCCCCTTTGATGTTTATGAGGTGGACAAACCAATTGAAGAGGCAGATTCCTTTGGATTTAAACTTCAACAGACTGGCAGAGCCTTATATGTAATCCAATTTGAAAATCCTAAATATGCCACCTACAATGAAAGCACTCTAACCATCAATATTAGCATAGGCGAAGAATCATATACGAAAACCATCAGACTAATGCAATATCCAATTTCTTTAGATACCACTAAAGAGATGAAATATATCGTTTGGAATAAATTTGATTACTGGACAGAAGAGTTAGGAATCGAAAAATATACACAAGAGTGGTATGGCAAAGTGGCTCAAATGGCTAGCCTTATGAAAGAGGGTGGGCAAAATATTTTTTCTTTGCCATGGTCGCTTCTTTTTGAAGAAAATAGTGCCGATCCAACGAATCCTGTACTTATGGAAGAGCGAACCTCTGACTATATTCGTATTTTTAAAGAAGCAGGAATAGAGCTTATTTCTTCATCTACATTTTCGGGACGAAAAGATGGCAATTGGATGGCAAAAGAGTTGCGTTTAGCTGCTGGCATGATGGCCGCTTCGCCCGAGGCTAAAGTTTATATTAAAAATGCTTGTCTACAATTAGACAACTATATTAAAAAGATGGGACTAGAGGACAAATGGTATTTCTCAATTTCAGATGAACCCGATTTCCCACATGTTAAAGATTATCAATTATTAGCGAGTTATGTGCATGAATTTTTACCCGATATTCCTATTTTAGAAGCTACAAAGGCTCGGGAGAGTTTAGTCGGTTCAATAGATGTTTGGTGTCCAACGGTCGATCAATACGAAATGAATCGAGATTTCTTTGTAGCACGACAAAAGGCAGGTGAAGAGGTTTGGGTTTATACTTGTTTAGATCCAGGCGGGCCTTGGCTTAATCGAATGTTGGACCAGGAAAAGTTGCGTCAGGTCTGGTTTGGATGGACTGCAAGTCTAATGGATGTTACTGGGTATTTGCATTGGGGATTTAACTATTATCAAAATGGGGTAGACCCATGGAAGCAAAGCGTTGTTCCTTTTTTCCATGCGGGTGGACCTAAGGCAGCTCGGAACCAACTTCCAGCGGGCGATAGCCATATTGCTTTTCCTTATGAAGGGGAATTTGTCGGTGGGGCTCGTTTGCGTGCAATGGCAATTGGAATGCAAGATTATATTTTGCTTCAGATGTTAAGAGAAAAAGATGAAGCAAAGGCAGATTTCATTATTAACCGAGTTGTTCGGGGTTATAAGGATTATTCGAAGTCTATTAACGAATATCGAGATGCGAAGAAGGCGTTGCTTGACGCGCTATTACTCGATTAGAGTGAGTTTGTTAGGTGGAGTGCGTTGTCGAGTGGGATAATGGCTCCACTAATATAATTGTTATTGACTAAGTATTCGACTAGGTTTGCTACTTGCAGGCTGCGGTCGATTTTTTTTAGTTCGGAGACCGGCTTTTCTCCAATTAAACTGTGGTCGATTCCATCTTCTGGCGCGAGAATGGCACCAAGTGCAATACTGTTGACCCGAATTTCTTTTGCGAGTTCTTTGGCAGACATTTTTGTTATGTGGTTTAGAAGATGTTTTGAGAGGGTGTAGGAAAAGTAGTTGGTGTCGTTTAAGGCTGTTCGTGTGTCGCTTAGGTTGATGATTTGGGAGTCGAGTTTTTTACTGAGTTTAGAAAAGGCTTGAGTGAGTAATAGCGGTGCGATAGCATTGGTCGTTAACTGAGTTTGTAGTGATTCGAGGGATAAGGAGGCTAGTTTATCTGGGATAAAACAAGAGGCGTTATTAACAAGTAGGTCTAGGCGTAAGAATTTATCGTGGCAGGATTGAATAAAACTAGGTATGTTAGCAGGATCTGAAAGATCACATTTTATGGTGTGGCAGGAAACCCCGAACTCTTTAATTTCGGTTGCCGTCTTTTTCGTCTTTGTTGTAATGTAAAATAATATTAAAATTCATTTTAGCAAGTTTAATGGCAATTGCTTTGCCTATCCGCTTAGACCCACCTGTAACGATTGCGACTCGATGCATAATTTCCTCTCTTAATTAAATTTTATACTAAAATCATATAAAAATAAAGTTGCGAAAATAGAAAAATATGCTATAATCTTGTATACATGAAGGGGTTATTCTAATATGAAAAAAACAAAATTATTTTTAATGATTGCACTTATCCTATTTTGTGCATTTCCAATGGTTGCAGAGTCTATTTTTGATTCAATCAATGATGGTTGGAAACTCGATTTAGAGGGAAAGGAAGAGATTGTAAACATTCCGCATACATGGAATGATGAAGATACTTTAGCAGGGTTAGAAAAACCCTATTTTCGAGGGGTGGGTACCTATGCAAAATCATTTGATTTTACGCCCATGAAAGACAAACGGTATTTTCTCCTTTTTGAAGGGGCAAATCAAGTTTGTGAATTCTTTGTTAATGGAAAATCGGCTGGAATTCATAAGGGCGGGTATAACTCCTTTGCCTTTGAAGTTTCTGCGTTTTTAGTTTCTGGAGAAAATAATTTTACAATAAAAATGGACAATAGCTACGACGATACCATTATCCCTCACGTGGGCGATTTTAATATGTATGGTGGCATTTATCGACCGATGCATTTTCTAGAAAAGAATAAGGTCACTTTTGATCGAACAGGATATACCACTAACGGTGCAATGGTTTACACTACACTAGAAGAGGATCTTAAAACGGCGAGTGTTGTTGTAGAAACTAAAATAGATGATAAAAATTGGGAAAACTATTTGGTTCAAGCATCGGTATTAGATGCAGAAAAAAATGTCGTTGCAAATACCACTATTGATTTTGCAAATGGAGATGCGAAAAAGAGTTTTGCAGTAGAGGCTCCACGTTTGTGGAATGGGGTAGAAGATCCTTATCAATATAGTATAGAACTTAAATTAGTCGCTAAAAAGGGTTCTAAAATGATTTTAGATTATATTAGCTTGCCCATTGGTTTTAAACATGTCAAAATAGACCCTGTAGAAGGTTTCTTCTTAAATGGGGAACATTATAAAATTCAAGGGGTTTGTAGACATCAAGATTTTATGAATATGGGAAATGCCTTAACATCTGAGCAACACAAATTAGATTTTGAAATTATGGCAGAAATGGGTGTTAATTCGGTTCGATTATCGCATTATCCTCACGCGAAAGAGGTTCATGAGCTTGCAAACGATTACGGCATGCTTATTTGGACCGAAATTCCGTTTGTTGGCGGCGGGGGATATGCGGGAGATGGTTATGATGAATCCCCAGAATTCTATGCCAATACCGAACTTCAGCTTCGAGAAATGATAGCTCAACATATGCACAATCCATCGGTTTTTACCTGGGGGCTTTTTAACGAACTAAAAAAAGAGGGACGAGGTCCGCTTGCCCTTATTCAAACTTTAAATGAAGTGGCACATGAAATGGATCCCTCTCGCTATACTACCTGTGCAACAAATAACAATTTAGATTTTAACCCGGTGACTGATTTACTAGCATGGAATAAATATTTTGGTTGGTATGGTTCGAGCGCTAGCTTTATTGGTAATTGGGCCGATGGCGAACACAAGAAAGATCCTACAAAACCTCTTGGCATTTCCGAATACGGGGCGGGGGCTAGTCATTTTCAGTATTCAGACAATAATACGCCACCCATTCCAACGGGGAGATGGCATCCTGAAAATTATCAAACTTATTTCCACGAAAAACATTGGATGGCTATCGCACCGCGTGACTTTTTGTGGGGAACCTATGTATGGAATATGTTTGATTTTGCTGCATGGCACCGAAGCGAAGGGGATCGACTCAATATTAATGACAAAGGTTTAGTTACATTTGACCGCAAATATAAAAAAGATGCTTTTTACTTTTATAAGGCAAACTGGTCTAAAAATTCGGTTCTTCACTTGTGTGAATCGGCGAGAACCGAGCACAAAAAGAAATGGCGAAAAGTGCGACTCTACTCAAACTTAAATGAAACGACCCTAACGGTTAATGGCAAAGCCATCAAGTTAAAAGATGAAGGATATCATGTCTTTGAATCGAATCGAATTAGTTTTAAAAAGAGCGAAAATACTATCGAGCTTAAAGCAAAAGATGCACAAGGCGAAGTGGTAACGCAAAGTGTGGTTTGGATTTATTAGATTGTGGGTTTTTTAAAAAAAATAAGTCATTTTTAGTTTATTTTCATCTTTTATCAGGCAAAAGTTTAAATTCGGCGTA
>CAYJGX010000014.1:7323-30827 GCA_964369795.1 uncultured Spirochaetaceae bacterium | reverse complement strand
GCAAATAAAATAGATAAAATAAAAAAAGAAATAACTAAAGAATATAGAAAATCTTTTAAATCTTGCGAAGGAAGAATTTTATAACGAAAAATCCACATTTGCACGAAAAGAACTTGAAAATATTCGCTTATATAAAATTCATAAAGAGCTCATCCCATGGGTAGGGAAAAACTATGAAAAATTCAAAATCTTGCTAGTAGCAGAGAGTCACTATCTATCCCATAATCATAACTACCAACCAGAAGCATTTAATTCATGGTATTCAGATGAGTATAAGGATATCTTTACTGAAAGAGAATTTGAAAAAAATTGGTTTAACACAAGTAGGGTTATTGGGAATTATGTAGCCGCCCCAACGGCAAAATATAGTTCAAACATTTTTAAGAATATTCATAACGTAATGGCTAAATGTTTACAGCAACATAAAAAAATTACATTAAGAAAAGGAGAATCATTTGAATATGTGGCGTATATGAATTTCTTTCAGAAACCATCACTAAATGGTAAAACCATTATAGATACTAAGGTAGATCGGGATGAAGCTAAGAAAAATTTTGATGAGGTTTTGTCTGTTTTAGAACCTAATTTGGTTGTTTTTCTTTCTAGAAAGTCATTTAATGCTTATGGAAAAGAGGTTAGCGATACAATTAAAGTTGTTTCGCATCCAAGTTCTATTTGGTGGTTTAGATCAAAAGGAAAGCATGGATCAAAAAAATTTGGAAGTTTGCTCGATGAATTTTTCAAATGAAATAAGAATGATTTTCCATCCGCAAAACTTCTTAACATACAGAAGTTTTGCGGTTTGTTTTTTCTAGCACCTCGCTTTGCTTAACCCCAAAAGGGTGAGTTCGTGGAGGGGAAGCGACTAGAAGGAGCTTGTTCCTCTAGTTTTCATGGGAAAACTAGAGAACCGAGAGCCCCGCAAGGAACGACGCACGCCCGATTTTATTTAAAAGGGCGTGGGGACTTTCGCATGGATGCGATGATGCCGATTGGAGCACAGGAGGTGCGATAAACCAATCAGCCCCCCCAAAAAAAACTAAATTATCTTTATTCTCCCAGTAGCCAGTTGCGGGCGTTTAGTTGGCGGATGCCATCGTGGTGGATTTCGGGGTTTTCGTCCATGGTGAGTAAGAATTTAGGGTAGTGGTCGGCGATGGCTTTAAGGGGGCGTAGTTCGCGTTCTAGGGTTTGAGGGTCACGGACGGTTAAGGCGACTTGGAAGTAGAGGATTTCGCTTCCAAAGTGGGCAACAAAATCGACCTCGTACTCGTCGACCTTGCCAACATAGATATCGTAATTTCGGCGTAAAAGCTCTAAATAAACGGTATTTTCAAGAATATGGCCTGCGTCCGTTGCTTTGGTGCCAAGTAGCATAAAGCGAAAGCCGACATCGGTCACATAGTATTTATCGAGGGTTTGTAAATATTGCTTTCTTTTAGAATGTATAGCAGATTTTAAACAATTGTCAATAGTTTTTGGAGAGCTCTCCTAAAAATTGGTAAAAATGCAAAGTTATTGGAGAGCTCTCCTAAAACTTTGCATGGAAGCTCCTACGGGTTATTGAAGTTCATTAATTTGCAAGCAACCAATCAATTAAGTTTAAATGTCTTATTCCGTTAAAATTGGCTTCGCTTGTTACTGCGTCTAGCGTTAGCAAATATTTAGGGTAGTTGTCATTGATTGCATTTAAAGGGGAGAGTTCTCTTTCTAGGGTGGTTGGGTCTAATACAGAGGCACAAACCTGATAATATTCGATACCATCGGCATTGCTTATGACAAAGTCGACTTCTTTTTCGCCTATTTTGCCAATATGGACCTTTTGTTTGCGTCGTAAAAGTTCTAGGTAAGCAATGTTTTCGATTAAATGCCCCTTGTCCGATGCACTGTTGGCAAGAAGTAAAGAGCGAATTCCTGTGTCGACAATATAGTATTTGCCGAGTGTCTTTAAATGTTGCCTGCCTTTTATGTCGTATCGATCTACCTTATAAAAGATATAGGCGTCGCAAAGCGCTTTTAGGTAGTGGTCGATCGTATTGATAGAGGTTTTTCTGCCAGCTGAATTGATGGTGTCGCATATTTTTTTTGCGGAAATAGGGCATCCAATGCTAGAGGCTACCGTTTTTAATATGGATTCTAGTAAGCTGATGTCAGTAATCCCTTCTCTTTTAGCAATGTCTTTAATTAGGATGGTATTATAGATGCTATCGATATAGGATGAAAAAAAAAGAATTTATCTTCTGTCAAGAAAAAAAAATCAAAAGTTTTTTCTTTGCAGAGAAAAAACTTTTAGTTCAAGCAAAGTATTCCAATATTGACTATTGGCTTAGGATACTGTTGTTTTTAATAAGTGGTTATGGTATTATATTTTATATTAGGGTGTCTTTAAAAATACCCCTATTTTATACAGAGGTTTTAAAATGAAAAAAATATTGTTTTTAATACTAGTAGCATTATTGTTATTTGCTTGCGAACCACTTGACGAGCGAGGTCGGATTACAATTACAACCAATGAGGGGCATGATTTAGAATATCAACTAGATCTCACATCAAAAACCGCAACTGTTTTTTATGCCGGTTCAGAATCTAGAGAAAAAGATTTAATTATTCCCTCTACAATTAAATGGAATAATAGAGATTTTCTTGTTACAACAATTGGAGAATCTGCATTTATTTCCGAAGCCGAATTAACAGGTAATTTGAAATTACCAAATTCTTTAAAAACGATAGAATTTTCAGCTTTTGCGCGTTGTAGTGGTTTTACAGGTGATTTAGTGCTTCCAAATTCTTTAGAAACGATAGAAGACAGAGCTTTTCAGGATTGTACTGGATTTACTGGTTTAAAATTGCCAAATTCTTTAGAAACGATAGAATCTTATACTTTTCATGGTTGTAGTGGATTTACAGGTAAATTAGAGTTGCCAGATTCTTTAAAAACGATAGGAGTTTCAGCTTTTGCTGGTTGTAGTGGTTTTACTAGCTTAAAATTGTCAAATTCTTTAGAAACGATAGAAAATTATGCTTTTCAGGGCTGTAGTGGTTTTACTGGTGAAATTAGTTTTCCCGCCTCAGTTACAAAATTAGGCGAATATATTTTTACTAAATGTACTATGTGGACAACCCTTACTGTTCACGCGGATAATCAAAATTATTACAGCGAAGGCAATGTTTTATATTCGAAAGATAAAACAAAAGCTATTATGGCTCCAGAAGGATTTGATGGAGATATTACCCTTTTAGATTCTGTAACAGCCATAGAGAGTGTTGCGTTTCGAGATGTTAAAAGCTTGGAAAATATAATAATTGGTGAATTGGTAGAAAAGATTGGATATGGTGCATTTTTAGGCTGTACAGGACTTCTTTCAATTACATCTAAAGCAGTTGTTCCACCCGAAATTTCATATCCTAGAGTATTTGAGGGTGTACCATCTGATATTCCTATTTATGTGCCAGAAGCTTCACTAGAAGCTTACAAAGCAGACTCAAGGTGGGGAGATTTTACTAATTATCAATCCTTATAACAAAGGGGTCTCTATATAAATTCTTCTAAACCGTGATCTCAATAATGTTCTCTTCGGGGTCGTAGACGGCGCTTTCGAAGTAGCCGTCGCCCGTTTGTCGGGGTTCGCTTGTAATGGTGTAACCATCGGTGCGAAGTTGCTCTGTTAGGGCGAGGACTTTTTCTTTGCTGCCGACGCTAAGGGCGAGGTGGATGTAGCCTTTTCGTTTGTCCTCGGGGTTTTTGTCGGCAAGTGCTGGGAAATTCATGATTTCGATTCTTGCACCGCTGTTAAATGAGAGAAAGTAGGATTTGAATTGGGTTTTCTCGTTATGATAGAGGGCGTTGCTCTTTGCGTCGAAATAGGTTTCGTAGAAATTTTTCATTTTTTCTAAGTCCGCCACATATAGGGCAATGTGTTCGATTTTCATATATTCTCCAATCTCTTAGTTATTCAAACAGAGTTTTCCACCTGTCCGATTTATATGCGTTATAGCACATTTCAATTTGTTCTTTATTATTTTTTTCTTCGGCAAGTTTAGGCAAATCATCTATTTTAAAATATTTTGATTCGATTGTTTCAATATTTTTCTCAAATTTCCCACCTAATACACTACATAAAAAAAAGTGGATATTCACTGAATATGGATATATGGGTAAATTGTGTTTTGATCTATCTTGAACAGCAATGAGTAGATCTACATTTATATCGAGTCCAGCTTCTTCTTTTACTTCTTTAATTATATTTTCCTTTACAGATACATCAACATCACACCAGCCACCGGGCAACGACCAAGTACCATTTTTTTCTTTGACAAGTAAAATTTTGTCATTTTCAAAAATAGCCGCTCTTGTATCTATTTTAGGGGTTTGATAACCAATTTCATTCGCAAACAGATTTTTTACAATTTCAGTAGAAATTCCCGATTTTTCACTCAGCATTTCAACAGCAATTTCGCGTACTCTATTATACCTTTCGATATCAAAATTATCTTTGCAATAATACAAGCCTGTTTGTGCTATTGCCTGCAATTCTTTTGCCCACGAAAGCCATTTCTCTTGGTGCGACATGATGATACTTCCTTAAAGTTGGCAATTAAAGCAACTTATAATCTTTTAAAACAGCGATGAGTTTCGTTCGTAAAGTGTCGTTCATCGGGCAGAGGGGAAGGCGGAAAGTCTCTTCGATTTTGCCCATAAGAGCCATTGCCGTTTTGACGGGAATGGGGTTGGTGTCGATAAACATGGTGTTAAAGAAGGTATCTAGTTGATAGTGGAGTTCTCGTGCTTTTACGAAGTCGCCTGCGAGACAAGCGTTTGTTAAGGCTTTGACCTCTTTTGGAATAATGTTGCTGGCAACAGAAATAATGCCGTCTGCGCCCGATGCAATAAATGGTAGCGTTAAGACATCGTCTCCAGAAAAGACCATAAAGTCTTCTGGTTTGTTTTTGATGATTTCCATTGCTTGAGGAACAGAGCCAGCGGCCTCTTTGATACCAATAATATTTGGATTTTGGGCTAGTTCGATTATGGTAGAAGGCTCTACATTTTTGGCACTTCTACCTGGAATGTTGTAAAGGATGACAGGGAGTCCGCCCTTATCGGCGACTTCTGAAAAATGTCGAAAAAAGCCTTCTTGGTTGGGTTTGTTGTAGTATGGAGCGACTTGTAGGGTGTAGTCTGCACCGAATTTCGCCGCTTCTTGGGTTAGTTCGATGGCTTCGCTAGTTGCATTTGCTCCTGTTCCAGCGACAACAGGGATTCGTCCTGCCGTTTGTTCGATGGTGGTTTGAATGATTTTTAGATGTTCGCTTGTTGAAACGGTGGGGCTTTCACCTGTGGTTCCCATTGGAAGGAGGGCATCGACACCCGCTAAAATTTGTTCTTCCACAATGGCTTTTAGCTTTCCGTAGTCGACCGTTAGATCTTGGTTAAACGGGGTGATAAGTGCGGTTGTGACACCTTGAAGTTTATTCTTTTCCATATTTATTTCCTTAATTTGATAGTAAATTTTTCATAAAAGTTTCTACAGGATAAAACCCACTTTCTTGTTGGGTAATCCATTCTGCGGCTAGGACGGATCCTAACGCAAAACCTCCACGGCTTCGGGCATTATGCGTCACTTCGATGGTATCTGCATCGGAGTCGAGTGTGAGTGTGTGAATTCCAGGGATAGAGCCACCCCGCACTGCCACAACATGAAGTTCTTCTGGTAAAATGGCTCGATCTAGTTTTTCGGGTTGAATGCATTTTTTGCGATCGGTATTATCTAAAACCTGTTGTGCGAGGGTGATTGCAGTCCCCGAAGGTGAATCTTTTTTATTTTTATGATGATATTCGGTAATCATTAAATCGTATTCTGAAATTTTGTCGACCATTTTTGTCGCATAGGCTGCAAGATTAAACAAAATATGTGCGCCAACAGAGTAATTTGAACCATAGACAGCCCGTCCACCCGCATTGATAATGGCATTTTTGTATTGCTCTAGCTTCGAATTCCAGCCCGTCGTTCCAATAACGACGGGGACTTTCGTTTGTGCATAGAGTTTGATGTTTTCGTCCATATTGTCGGGTAAAGCAAACTCGATAACTACATCGACCTCGTTTAAGAGTTGAGCCGTTAGGGTTTGATGTGTGCCAACCCCTGCAATGGCATCGATTTTAGTGGGGACAGTGTGTCCTCGGTCGAGTGCGATTTTTTCGATTTCTTTACCCATTCGGCCGTAACCGACAAGCAGAATTTTCATGGTAATCTCCTAATAAAATTTACTTTAAAGGCAATTATTTTACTTGAGCTAGCGTGGTAGCCGCTGTAATGACAATATCCTCTATGCTACAACCCCGAGAAAGGTCGGAGACAGGTTTAGCAAACCCTTGCAAAATAGGTCCATAAGCTTCGGCATTTGCAAGTCGTTGAACGAGTTTGTATCCAATATTTCCAGACTGTAGGTCGGGGAAAACAAGGACATTCGCCGCTCCCGCAAGAATGGAACCAGGCGCTTTTTGATTGGCTACAGAGGCAACGATTGCTGCATCTGCCTGAAGTTCGCCATCGACAATAAGATCGGGGCAACGTTCTTTAATAATAGTAAAGGCTTCGCTTACCTTGTCTACATTTGGATGTTGAGCTGAACCTTTAGTTGAAAAAGAGAGGAGGGCTACTTTTGGCTCTGCTTCTAGTAAAATTTTACAAGATTCGGCAGATGCCATAGCAATTTCTGCCATTTGCTCTGCGGTTGGGTCGATAATAGTCGCGCAATCGGCAAAGATAAGGTTTCCCTCTATTCCCCAGTTTTTGTCTGGTAATGACATGACAAAACAAGAAGAGGCCGATTTAACCCCTGGTGCGGTTTTAATAATTTGAAAGGAAGAGACAAGCACTTTACCCGTTGCATTTTCTGCACCCGCTACCATGGCATCGCCATAGTTAAGGCGAACAAGCATAGCACCCCAGTTTAGAGGAAGCTTGATTTTTTCTGCTGCCTCTTCGATTGTAATTCCTTTTGATTTTCGTAGTTCAAAATATTCATTTGTAAATTCTTCGATTTTAGTGGAGCATTTAGGGTTGTCTATTTTAACCCCAGTTAAGTCTGTTCCGTTATTTTTTGCTACTTCGAGGATTTCCTCTTCGGAGCCAACTAAAATTACTTCGGATGCTAATTTTTTATCTAATAAAATACGAGCTGCTTTTTGTGTTCGCACTTCGGTTCCCTCTGGGAAAACAACTCTTTTTTGTTTTGCGAAAGCAATTTCGCACATTTTTTCTGCAAATGTCATTTCTCTTATCTCCAACTTATGATATTATAAAATAACATAATAATTTTAAATTTGCTATACCTAAAATACTAAAAAAGAGTCTTGACAGAGTAGAGATTTAGTATAAAATGTATATAGGAGTTTTCATGAGCGATTACGAGAAAAAAAGATTTACAGCCGTCGATGAGATGGATATCGATACCGTTTTAGCAGAAGATATTGTTTTTTCTGGGGACTTAGAATATGAGGGATCTCTATTTATTAAAGGCAAGGTCGATGGAAGTATTCGGGCTAAGGGAGATCTTTATATTGGCGAGACGGCTGAGGTTGAGAGCGTTATTTCTGCCGATTTTGTTTCGGTTCGTGGAAAAGTGATTGGCGATATAATGGCACGCACACGGGTGGAACTATTTGACAGTTGCTACGTAGAAGGCGATATTATTGCCCCCGATATGAAAATGGATCCAGGTTGTAAATTCAACGGGAAATGCATTATGAAATCTCCAGAAGGAATATAATCATGAAAAAAATAATTTTAACATCTATTCTTTTATTATTGGTAACTCTATCTTTTGCTCAGGAAAGTGCGACTGTACGACCCGGCGGTGCCGATGTTGCGTTCGCAGCGCGCAATTATAAATTAGCCGAGCAAATTTGTTTAGTCGAGTTAGAAGCTAACCCTCGAAATTTTAATTCGTGGTTTTATCTTTGTCAAAGTTTATTGCAACAAGGGCTTTACTCCCGTACCATTGCCAACTCCAACACAGCGGCACAGTATTTTCCACGAAGTGCTTCTACTTTTAGAGAAATTTCGGCTGCGGCTCATTACTATTCTGGAAATAGAGATGTTGCAATGGAGCAATATCAATTTGCCATAAAAAATGCACCCGATTCAACCTTTAGAAGGGCAGTCACTTGGTACCATGTTGGGCTTATTTATCTTTCACAAGAAAAATTTCATAAAGCTGTGCCTGCACTCAAATCTGCTATTACTGCAAATCCTTGGAACTTGCAATGGCAAGAACGCTATGGATATGCACTAGAAAAAGCTAATTTAAAAAATGAAGCGATTACTTTTTATCGATCCTATCTAAATAAAAAAGAGTTATCAGAAGAACTTAGAAAAGTTGTCGAACAACGCCTTAATCTTTTGGCTCCACCAACGACTATTCAAATGACGACAGAGGATGAAGCTGCATGATCAAAGTCGCTTTCTATACTTTAGGTTGCAAGCTCAATCAAAGTGAAAGTGAAGCCTTGGCATCTGCATTTCAGAGCCGAGGCTTTTTTATTATACCCTCTAGCGAAGAGGCAGATCTCTATATCGTAAATAGTTGCACCGTCACCTCTATGGCAGAACAAAAAGCAAGACGAATGATACGAAAATTTTCAAGTGGGACAAGTTTGGTTGTTGTTACAGGATGTTATGCTCAACTCGATCCAAATGAAATTAAAGAGTTAGCCTCTAATGTGATTGTCACTGGAATGGACGGAAAAAGCAAACTAATCGATTTGCCGATTTTCTTACAAAGTCATCAATTTTCTGGCAAATCACTTTCGGCACAGATAAAGGAATTTTTCTTATTGCCAAGTAGGAGCGAGACAACAGATCGCTTTCGGTTTAATATTGCCGAATTTAGTTATCACTCTCGTGCCTTTATCAAAATTCAAGATGGTTGCGATAACCGATGCCATTATTGTCGAATACCTCTTGCGCGTGGAAATTCACAGAGTTTATCGTTGCCTCTCATTCAGCAACAAGTGGATGCATTATTAAAATCAAATTATAAAGAAATTGTGCTAACAGGCATTAATATCTCGGCTTGGTCCGATTCCCCTTATCCAAAGACAATAGCTCGGCTTGAATTAGCCGATTTAATTCTAGCAGTCGCAAAACAGGTAACAGCAGCGGGGGCTCGCTTGCGGTTGTCCTCGCTAGAACCCGATAAACTAACTTCTCGATTATTAGATGCGCTTTGCGTGGACGGGGTGGTGCCGCATTTGCACTTGGCCCTTCAGTCGCTAAGCCAAAGTGTTTTGACTCGGATGAACCGCCATTATCCTTTAGAGCCTGTATTGGAATGGATTAAGGAATATCGACGGCGTGTAAAAAATCCGTTTATGGCGACCGATCTAATCACTGGCTTCGATGGTGAGAGTGATGAGGAGTTTGATGAGAGTTATAAGCAGCTGCAAGAGCTTAATTTCGCCCACCTACATGTCTTTCCATTCTCTAAAAGAGAGGGGACTGTTTCCTATCAACCTAAGGCTCCCGTCCCCGAGCGTATTCGCGACGAACGAGCAGAAAAATTAAGAATCTTATCGGAAGAGAGTCTTAATTTTTATTGGGAAACATTTAAAGGAAAATCTTTAGATTTTTTAGTTGAAGGGGAGATTGAAAAAGAGGGTTTAATTTATTTTTATGGATTAACTGAAAATTATTTACAAGCTGTTGCAACTTTTAAGATAGAGGAATACGAAGAGTTTAAAAATAAATTCATGCCAATTGAACGAGGGCAAATTTATCCTGTTCGTGTCGATGAGAAGGCGAAAGTTTCTTTCTTGTGAGATAGAAAAAAAGTTTAAAAAAATCTTGTAGGCTATTGATTAAAAAAACCATATTTGCTATATTTCAAGAGTAAGGGCAACAAGGTAGCAGCTTACAACAAATGACATGGGCTGCTAGCTCAGCTGGTAGAGCAACGCCCTTTTAAGGCGTGGGTCTTAGGTTCGAATCCTAAGCAGCTCAAGAACTTGTCTCGTTCGTCTAGTGGTTAGGACTCGGGATTTTCATTCCCGCAACAGGGGTTCAATTCCCCTACGAGATGAATTAAGCATCAACGAAAGTTGGTGCTTTTTTTATTTTTGGTAGTCAAAAATCCATTAGAGTGGCCTAGCGGTAGCAGGGGAGGCTTGCGAAGCAAGCCTGTTCCTTTTTGCGATTATAGAATGCAAAAAGAACCAAAGCCCCGAATGACGCGACCCGCTTGCGGGTAGGCCCCAAACAAAAATAAAAATAAAAAAAGCCCTAATCGTTTGATTAGGACTTTTTGGATTGTTAGTCTCTTGGTTGTCGTGGTTGAGCAACACTGACTCGCAAAGGTCGACCTTGAATTTCTTTTCCGTCTAACTCTGCAATTGCTGCTTTTGCCATATCTTCAGTTTCCATTTCGATAAAACCAAAACCTTTAGATCTATTTGTCATTCTATCGAAGACAATATGTGAGTCTACTACGGTTCCGAATTCTGCAAATGTATCTGCTAACTCTTCCTTTGACATTCGAAAACTTAGGTTTCCAACATACAACTTATTTTCCATTTCTTTCCTCTCTAGGCGATTATCGCCATCATTCGTATTTGTGGAGATTGATGAAGTCTCACTTTTGATGAACAAAAACTCTTCATAATTCTAGAAAGAAAAACAAAGTAATTATCAACGAAAAGTAACGTTTTATCTACGCCACTAAATAGATTATCCGTTTAATTTTAAAAATTGTCAAGTAAAAAAAAGAAACATTTTACCTCGAATTGAAGGTTTTTGTGCTTTATAGGGCGTCGTATGGTATAAATCGGAGTTAAGATGGTATGTCTATACGCTTCTCAATTGAATAGTTTCTTTATTAATGTTATCGTAACTTATGATTCAAGTTTCTAATGTACAAAAGACAGCAGGCGGCCGCGTGCTATATAAAGATGCCTCTTTTCAAGTTTACGAAGGGGAAAAAGTAGGTCTAATTGGTCCAAATGGAGTAGGAAAAACAACTTTTTTCCGAATGTTAGTAGGAGAAGAGAGCCCAGAAAAGGGGACTATTGTCGTTCCAAAGGGAGAAAGTTTAGCCTACTTCTCACAAAAAGTGGGTGAAATGAAGGGCAACACGGCGTTAGAAGAGGTTATGGCAGGAAGTGCTCGTGTGGTAGAACTTGGGGCTCGTCTTAGCGAAATCGAAACGGCGTTGTGCGATCCAGACTTGGATCCGGACGAAATGGAAAATATATTAACCGAAATGGGAGAAATCCAAACGGAATACGAGAAGGCCGGAGGATACGATTTAACCACTCGAGCAGAAGAGATTCTAACTGGATTAGGTGTAGCGCCAGCGGATCATACAAAAGAAGTTTCCCTCTTTAGTGGGGGGTGGAAAATGCGTATTGCTCTTGCAAAAGTGCTTATTCAGCAACCCGATTACATTCTTATGGACGAGCCAACAAACTACTTAGACATGGAAACCATTTTATGGCTAGAACAATGGCTTAAAAATTATGAGGGTGCCGTTTTAATGACAACCCACGACCGTGAATTTATGAATCGGATTGTCACTAAGATTATTTCCATAGAGGGGGGAACGGCAACTACCTATTCTGGGAATTACGATTTTTACATACAAGAAAAGGCCATTCGTCGCCGTAACAATGAAGCCGAATATGCTCGACAACAATCGATGCTTAAAAAAGAGGAAGAATTTATTGCCCGTTTTAAGGCTCGAGCAAGCCACGCGGCGCAAGTTCAATCCCGTGTAAAAATGCTAGAAAAAATTGACAGAATCGAGCTAGAGAGCGACGACGAAGTGATGCAAATCCTTTTACCCGAAATTCCGCGAGGTGGCAACGACGTGGTTGTCATTAAGGAACTTGCTAAAATTTGGCCCCAAGTCGATGGCACCGATTTATCGGTTTTTAGCGGACTCAATGCCATTGTTTCTCGGCAGGATCATATTGCGGTAACAGGTGTAAATGGGGCAGGGAAATCGACCTTCTTAAAAGTATTGCAAGGAATCGATAAACCCACAAGCGGCGAAGCAATTATTGGACCTAGCATAACGACAGGTTATTTTGGGCAAATCACCATGGAACAACTAGATGGCAATAAGACCATCTTCGAACACATCCGAGATATTTTGCCTAACGAGACCGACGCTTCTATTAGAAAAACACTTGCCGCCTTTTTATTTAGAGGCGACGAGGTCGAGAAAAAGATTAAAGTTCTATCTGGCGGTGAAAAGGCTCGAGTCATTCTTGCAGGAATGATGTCCCTTCCATACAACTTGCTTATTTTGGACGAACCAACAAACCACTTAGACATCAAATCGCGGGAAGTTTTATTAGACGCTTTAAAACGATACGAAGGAACACTCTTAATTGTAAGCCACGACCGATTTTTCTTGAAAGAGATCACAAAACGGGTTTTTGAAATCGACCATGGAAAAATCACCGTTTACGAAGGAAATTACGATTATTACCTTTCTAAGAAGGGCTAAAATCGGGAGGCTACAATGGAATTATTTGCAAATAATTTTTGGTTTGCGTTAGGGCTGACTCTTTTTGCTGGCTTGGCTACGGGCATTGGCAGTTTGATGGGATTGCTTTCTAAGAAGTTTAGTCCGAGTTTCCTTGCCGTCTCATTGGGGTTTTCGGGTGGGGTGATGGGCTATGTCTCTTTTGTTGAGATATTTTCAAAGTCTCAAGATTTACTTATCCCCTATTGGGGCGAGAAAATGGGAGTTGTTTTAGCAACCGTCGCTTTTTTTGTTGGGATGTTTATCGTAGCCATTATCGATAAGCTTGTACCCGAGGCAGGAAACCCGCACGAAGTCCATGTAGAAGAAGATTACGAGGGAGTCGCTCCAACTACAACTAAAAAAGGGAAGGCAAAGCTCTTTAGGATGGGAATCTTGTCCGCATTAGCAATTGCAATCCATAATTTTCCAGAAGGGATGGCAACATTTATGGCTGCCTTAGTTAATCCAGCGATGGGGATATCTATCGCAATAGCAATTGCCATCCACAATATTCCAGAAGGGATTGCAGTCTCGGTTCCTATCTATTATGCAACTAAGAGCAAGAAGAAGGCATTTATCTATTCGTTTTTATCGGGATTAGCAGAACCCGTGGGCGCCCTAGTGGGTTACTTTATTTTGCGGTCTTTTTTAAACGAGCAAACTCTTGGCTACTTATTTGCAGGAGTTGCGGGAATTATGGTTTATATATCGTTAGACGTTTGGATGGATTGGAGGCATGATTGTCATGGCTTTAAGCCTTTTATTGGTGGCATAATTAAATTGAACTAGGAGAGCTTATGGCTGATTTAGGAAAAATGAACCGCATGGATGTGGTTAAAATAGTAGACTTTGGTGCTTATGTTGATGGCTGGGAGTTAGGTGAGATTTTGGTGCCTAAAAAGTACCTGCCAGCCGACTCTTATGTGGGGATGGAGTTAGATGTATTTTTATATAAAGATTCCGAGGATCGAATTATCGGGACAACAAAAAAACCGGTAGTTGAGGTCGGGCAATTTGCAGCCCTTAAAGTTGTAGATACTGCTACGGTGGGTGCCTTCTTAGATTGGGGTTTAGAAAAAGATTTACTGCTTCCTTATAGCGAGCAACGAGACCGTTTAGAAAAAGGGTATACTGTAGTGGTGGCTGTTTATGTTGATAATAGCGAAAGGATAGCCGCCTCTGCTCGTGTAGAACGTCATTTGGAAAATCTAGCGAATAATTTAGCTTTAATGGAAAAATATGGTGAACTTGCAAAGAAAGGAGAGGCAGTCGAGGTACTAGTCTATTCACAGTCGCAACTAGGTTTTAATTGTATTATTAACAACGAGGTAACTGGACTTTTGTTTAGAAATGAAGTTTTTAAATTTATTAAAATAGGGGAAAAATATAGTGCCTATGTGCGAAGGGTTCGCGACGAGGGAAAAATAGATTTAACTCTGGAAAAACCTGGATACGAAAAAATCGGAGATTTTAGCGATCTCGTATTTGCTAAATTAGAACAATCTGGAGGCTTTCTCCCGTTAAACGATAAATCGGCACCCGATGAAATTGCACGTTACTTTGAAACAAGTAAAAAGAATTTTAAGAAAGCCATTGGAGCTTTGTATAAGGCAAGAAAAATCGAAATAACAGACGAAGGAATTAAAAGGGTGTAAAAAAAATCACCGACTCTAGGCGGTGATTTTTTTCGGATTAGGTGCGCTACCGGGCGACGTGGAAACCCCACAGTGGTTTGCATAGGCAAACCACGAGGAGTTGCAACAAAGCACGGGACCCCGAAGCGAGAATTCGCGAGGGGGAGCGCCCAAAAATCAAAATTGAATAGTAGAAATTATTTGGATCTAAAAACGAAGAATTTTTGCCAGATAAATTCTAAAACGAAATTTGCAATCATCGCAATCCCTTTTGCAATAGCAGCGGCAGTACCTGCGACTAATCCAGCACTAACGAGAGTAGGGCCAAACCATCCCATAAATAGGGTAGAGAGCGGGAAGAAAGGAATATAGAAGGCAAAAGCGAGGAGAAGAACTTTTCCTACGTTTGCATCGGATTTAAAAGTGAATTTTCTATTTAAGGTAAAGTTCCAAATAATGGAAAGAGAAAGAGAGACCATTTGAGCAACCATAGAAATCCAATCCATATCGGGAATTCCTAAAAAGGTAAATTTCGCTAGTTCTGCGCCTTCTTTGACTGTCAGCCCTAAAAGGGCAAAAATAACTGCAAAGGATATAGCTTCTACGAGTCCAGCACTTCCTGCACACAAAGTATATTTTAAAATTTGCCACCAGTTTTCTTTTGACTTGTTCTGAGTTGATTCTGCATTTGATGCGCAACCACATCCGCAACAACTTTCTGCGGGTTTATTTTCTTGTTCTTGAGTTTCCATGAATTCTCCTTGATATTATTATCTTATATTACAATGAATTTGGGCAATAGGCAAGAAATATTTTGACAGATAATAAAAGATATCATATAGTAGAAATATGAAATGTATATTATTTTTATCGGTATCTATTTTTTTATTAGCTTCACAAGCCTTTGCTTTTGAAGGCGAAATCCAAACTTTGTTGCTTGACAAGGCTTTTACCATATCTCCTGGTGAATCTGTCAATTTAGAGGCAAAGACGGCTAGAGCGACTATTCCAACCAAAAAAGTACTAAGAGTCGTTGGCGGGAGCAAAATGCCAGGCAAGTTTGCAGCTCGAGGCGAAACATTATTTCGCGAATTTGAGTATTTGCTAGAAGATTCCTTAGACTATCAAACCAGAAAGGCGGATAAGTCTTCGCTTCTTTTTGAAGGTGGAGGCGATTATCCTCAATTTGCATTTGCAAAATTTTTAAACCCTAGTTTTTCTGCAGGTAGCACGGTGGAATTAAAGGGAAATATCAAATTAGAGAATTTTGTCTCGCATAGCAATGATCCTTTTGGAATAAAATTAGAGTTTTATTTTCATAAAGAGGGGCGAAATCCAAAAGATGTCTATGATGCCCCCGACAATGAGCTTTTCTTCCCATTGGTAGAAGGAAGCAATCTAGTGACACGGGATTTTAGTCAATTCAATGCTAAATTTACCATGCCCGAGGGGGTAGCGGTCATAATAATGAAAATGGGTGGAAAAGGTTTCGCTGGTCGAGCGTGGATTGAATCTCCCTCGATGGTCCAGGGAACTCTTGCATTAAAACAAGATTATAGCCAGTGGGTGGGTATGAATTTGACCACGCGCAATTGGCCCGTTTGGAAATTAGAGCAAAATGGAGTTGTGCTATTTGAAGGAGCCCTCTTTGACCGCTCTTCCATGGTTGCCGATTTTTATATCCCTCTTAATCTAATGGTGAAAGAGGGCGACCCCCTAAAACTTACTTTGGTTAAACATCCCTATAAAAAGAATTATGATTACGAAGTTAAGCGCATTGGTATTGTCGAAGTGGCCGCTAGGAGTTTAGAAGTTATTTCTGCTCCCGACTATCTGCCTGCAAATAAGGATTTTGGCATTTTAGTGGAAGTTAATGAAGTAGGTTTGCCCCTTACGATTGAAAGTTCTCAAAGCATTCAATTCGTTGGCGACAAAAATCTGCTTGAAAATGGATTTGCTACGAATGGATTTCATGTGCTACCTTTTAAGGCAGGAAATGTCGATTTTGATCCAACGCTTACCATTGCAGACAGCAAAACAAGTACGACCTTAAATTCTTTTAAAATTATTCACAAAGAAGGAGCAAACACTTATCTCTCTGTTGGGGATGATATTTATATCGATAGAAAAGATCCCGATTTTTCTCAGTATTTTCGTTGGATGATAGGTGATGGGATTGCCAATTTTTATCAGTTTAGGCCATCGTACCAGTGGAGCGGGGCAAGAAAAGCTCCAGATGAATTTTTACAAAATACAATTTCTTTGCTAGAAGGATTACAAATGCCTTTTGCTTGGCAAGTTGAGGGGCGTAATTTAGCCGCTTTAGAAATCAACCCACCAGTGGAAAAACTAAAATCTCCTTGGTTTCGGGGGAAACAGGCACATGAAAACGATGGAGCCTATTACTACTGGGCTCACTTCACCCACAAAGGTTTATATTCCGATATAGCAGCCCGCAATCGTCCTTACGGGGGCATATTTGCCAAAACTCGCCCGATTTATTCACCCAAAGGAGATTTTTGTTTTTTTTCGCGTTATGCAGTAGACAATATTCCAGACGGCGCAAAAGCCTTTGTCAAAAACCTTGCCTACTCCAGAGGCGAGAGCACCCGCCACACGGGTCCTACGACCTTATTCCGCTATTTGTATCAGGCGGGGTATCAGTGGACAGGAGCCGAGATGATGTATGGACCAGAAGAGGTTTTAATGGCAGCGAATCGGGGTGCGGCTAGAGCCTACGGCAAAGAAAACTATGGAAGTCTTCATGCCATGCAATGGGGCTCTGGTGATTATCATTCTCAATTTCATACAAGCCGCTTCTATTTATCTTTAGCCACATCTTATATAAATGGCTCAACAGACATCAACACAGAAGATGCTCTTTATACGGATGAATGGAGCAATGACCGATTTACCGATTCAGGAAAAGCTCATATTGCCGAACAAAAGAAAATTTTAGAATATATTAAGACGCATGAGCGCCGTGGTAAACAAGTCAACGATATCGCTATTTTGCAAGGACGAGATTGTTCTTGGAATATGTTTATGCGACTCCCCCATTGGAATCAGCTGACGCCTGGGATGGGTTGGGGTAAAATCAATCAAAGTTTTGATTTGCTAGATCTTTTTTACCCCGACTACACCCTTTTAGCAGGGGGGCCTGTTACAAGGTGGTTCACAAAAACGCCCTATGGATCTCCCGACATTCTTCCAATCGAAGCGCCTGTAAATGTTTTAAAGAATTATAAAACACTTGCTTTCTTAGGTTGGAACTCTTATAACGAAGAAGATTTCAAAAATCTTGAAGAATTTCTTTTAGAAGGTGGCAATTTGATTTTAAGTGATGTTCACTTGCAAGGAAATCCATTGCCTTTTGTTGATGATAAAGTCTTGTCTAAATTAAGGTGTGGCAAAAATGAAATTGCAGTTGGAAAAGGCAAAGTCATCTTTTTTAAAGGCGGTAAATATCCAAGTGAAATAGGAATCCGATTAGCCTACAAAAAGGCCCTACGGGATGCTGCAAAATTAAGCGTTAAAGAACAAATCGAAAAAGGGTGGATAACTGGAAAAAATAGTTGCGCTTTTAGTGTTTGGGATGATGCGGATCTAAGGACGATCTATTTAATCGATACAAACTGGCGTTCTTCTAAACCTTCTTCTAAGGCGACATTACAAGTTGAGAACAAGCGATTTACGCTTAATGTGCGAAAAAATGAGATAGAAACCTTATTTTGTATCAATGATATTGCGTTACAGCCAAGCAGTCGCACCACCGATTTTATTCGAGCAACAGACAATAGCGTATTTATTCAAACAATGCAAAATGATATTATTAAGCGATTCAATTTTAAAACAGGAAATTCGGATGAAATCCGAATTGAAAGAGCTGGAGTCCACGAAATTAGACTCTAGTCTTTACTATTTTAACGATTTGTGTTATCGTACAAAGGTATAGGAGAATATAAATGGCAATTCCATTGGATAAGATTATTACTAATACAGAAAACGTTTACGAAAAAACAAGTATCGCTATTTTAGAAGCATCAAAAATGTCTCGACTAGCGGCTAAATCACATACAGTAAGCGACGAAAAAATTACGAGTATGGCTTTAACTCGTGCTATGGACAATGAAGTCGAATTGGCAAACGACGAATAAGCCGTTAATAATGGTATTTGGGCCAACTGGAGTTGGAAAAACTCAGTTGACCCTCCATTTCCTTAATTCCTATTTTAATAATCAACTAGAAATTATTAGTACCGACTCAATGCAAGTCTATCAAGGGATGGACATTGGAACTGCAAAACCGACTCAAACGGAATTGCAGTCTTGTCGTCATCACTTTATCGATATTTGTTCACCAGACGAATCCTTTCATGCAGGTGAATTTGTCAAACAAGCGGATATTCTTATAAGTGAAATTTATGCTAGGGGAAATGTTCCTCTAATGACTGGGGGAACGGGTTACTATTTTAAAAACTTTATTTTTGGATTACCCGAAGTTCCTAAAAGCAACATCGAATTATCTAAATCGATTGGTCTTTATATCGATGAATCTGCACAAAAACGTAACGAGAAATATCAATTACTTCAAAAACTAGATCCAATATCAGCCTCAAAAATTCATATCAACGACACCTATCGTCTCTCCCGCGCCTTAGAGTGTCACGAGACTAACAACCGTCCATTATCATCCTTTGCACAACCCACAAGAGTCCGAGAGGGAATCAATCCCATTATTATTGGGTTAAAACGAGAGCGTGGAGAGTTGTATGAGCGCATAAAAATGCGAGTCGATTCAATGTTTGATGCGGGGTTAGTTGATGAAGTGAAGGCACTCTATCATTTAGGATTTAAGCGTAGCGATCCGGGAATGAAAGGGATTGGCTATCGCGAATTTTTTGAAATTTTAGGCGACCATAAGGAGGCTTGGGATAACCCTACCGAGAGCCAGTTAACTCATATAAAGGAAAACATTGTCTTAAATTCTCGTCATTATGCAAAAAAACAAATCACCTATTTTAAACTTATTCCAGATGTGAATTGGTTCCATCCTAATAACGAAGAGGGAATTAAACAACTTCTAGATGTCTCCCTTTCCAAGTAGTTTTGCAAGCCGATTTTCGTCTACACGAATATGGATGTTTTTTTCATGCGTGGGCAAAACCAATCCGATTGGACCTTCTTTTGCTCGGCGCAGGTGCTTCACGTGAGTATAATACAAGTCCGCCGCATTTCCTGACTTTGCCTTACTGTAATGAATGGCAAAGTGGCCTGCGTCGAGCAAAACCTCTAATGGAATGGTTTTGCCCGGCTGGCTCTTGATGAAGACATAGCCGCCCGCGTAATCGCGGGTGTGCATCCACATGTCGTTACCCCGAACATGGCGGCGCAAGAGTTCATCGTTTTCCTTTGCAGTCCGACCGACTAAAAGAGTAAAGCCATGAGACTGGAATTGAATCCCTGGAATACTCTTTGCTGTGCCCTTATCCGACTGCGCTAAAACGCTACTATTGTTCTCGTTTAACCACTTTAATAGCAATTCCAAATTTTGGGTTTCTGCAATCCACAAAGCTTCCTTCGATTTTTCTTCGAGCTGAAATTTAAAATAGTGGAGTTCTTCTTCAATTCGGGCAGAGGAAGCTTTGGATTTTTTAAATTTTTTAAAATATTTTTCCGCGTTTTCGCTAGGTGACAACTTAGCATCGAGTTCAATGGTGATAGGGAGGCAGTCGTTAAACCAGTTTTCCGTTGTAAAGGAAGATTGCCCTTTTTGAATTGCATATAACTGGGCGGTAATAAGTTCACCCATTTGCTTAAATTGTTCGCAGTTTTCGGCAATGGAAGCACGCTCTTCTAGGCTAGAAATTTTATCTTGAGTAAATTGAATTATCTTAGCAATTTTTCGCTTTGCTTGCTCCCGAGATTGTTTTAAAAGATGGCTTTCTTTTTGTTCGTTATAATATTTTTCAAGTTGAGGGGAGAGAGGCTCGTTCGTATTTAAAAAGGAACGAATAGAAAAAGTTTTCGGGGGCGCCATATTAGAAAAATTTGGATTAAAATGACCTCCCGAAACCTCGTTTTGGGTAGGTCTACGCATAAATAGATCTAAAATGGTGCCTTTTTCGTCGGTTAAAATGATATTTGAATTAAATAAACGAATCCATAAAATATAAATTTGACCCGAATTTTGAATCACCATTTTTACAATTCGCTGTTGCCCCGGTTGAGTAAATTCTAGTATTTTCCCACCATCGATCTTAGAACGCAAAAATTGAGCAAATCGTTGAAGCTTAATCTCATTTTTAGGACGCTTTGCAACCGCATGAAATCTAGCAGCTCCTTGATCAATAGATATTAAAAAAGAGAGCCTGCCAGAAGGTCGATATAAATCGAGGACTAAGGTTTTAAAGTCGGGCTGGACAATTTTTTGAATGTGAGAATTAGGGAGAGCGAGTTCCTCGATGAGTTTATCTGCTTCCGCATAATTTAAACTCATTTAGTTTTTTGCCTCTGTTTCTATTTGCGCAATTGCATTAAGGAGTGCTTGCATCTCTTCTTGCAGACCAATAGTGATTCGAGTGAAATCCGAAATGCTTTCTTTGTTAAACCAACGCACTAAAATTCCTTTTTCTTTTAGTTGTTGATAAATATACTCGCCCGAAAAAGTAGGGTGTTTTGCAAATACAAAGTTAGCAGAAGAGGGGAGAACAAGCCAGTTTTTTTCTTTAAGAGCAGAAACAAAAAAATCACGAGTTTTAATAATTTTTGCTTTATTTGCTTCAAAAGTTTCTTTATCTTCGATTGATATTTTTCCAATGCTTTGTGCCATCTGGTCGGCAGGATAAGAATTAAAAGAATCTTTTGCCGTTGTCAATGCACTAATTAAAGTTTTGCTGCCTAAGGCAAATCCAAGCCGCAACCCTGCAAGGGATCTCGATTTAGAAAAAGTTTGAACGACTAAAAGATTTTCATATTCTAAAATCAAACTTGCCGCCGATTCGCCCCCAAAGTCGATATAGGCTTCATCAATAATAACAACTTTTTCTTTATCATAGGAATCAAGCAGGCCTTTAATTTCTGAAAGCGTAAGGGCTATTCCCGTAGGTGCATTTGGATTTGCAATGATGATTCCGCAAGATTTTTTTTGAAGATAAGGGCTAAGTGAAATAGTGAAATCTTCATTGAGAGCGATTGTTTCATATTCGATGTTAAAAAAATTACAATAAACAGGATAAAAGCTATAAGTTTCGCTTGGAAATAAAAGTTTTCCATTGTCGGAATCGAAAAAGGAGAAAAAAGAAAAGGCTAACACTTCGTCGCTACCATTGCCAACAAATACATTTTCTTCATTTAACTGATAATATTGAGCAATCGATTGTCTCAGTTGTCTACTTTGCGGATCTGGATAGAGACGCAAGGAGTCGCTGTTTTGAGAAAACTGATTTAAGTATTCGTCTACTTTTGCTGATGGAGGATATGGGTTTTCATTTGTATTTAGTTTGATATATTTTCGGTTTTGAGGTTGTTCCCCAGGAATATAGGGGACGAGATTCTTTAGTCGTTTAGCTAACATCGTTATCTCCTTATTCTAAATCGAAATCGATACTAGATTCACTGTAAACACTAGGGGGTGAAACTTCTAAGTTTTCGGGTAAATCTATGTATTCATTTTTGAGGAATTGCAGTTCCCCATCGAAGGAGTAGAGGGTGAAAGCTTCTTTACCCGTAGATTTTTGCCATGCGGTAAATGTTCCATCTTCATTCAATGCAAAAATAAATTGCTTATTGACACCAAGTATCATTGGATTGTGCCCCGAAAATTGAGTCGAGGTAAATCCACCCCATTCTAAAAGACTGATTCCTCTGTTGCCAAGTGTTGTATAAAGATTTGAAGTATAGGGGTCAAACATAAGGGTTGCTTTGTGGTCTTCTCCCGAAATAGCATTGAGTGTTTGAACATTTGACAGGTTATCGCCTCTGTAAGCTTTTAGGGTTGTGCGAATAAGACCATCACGATTTTCGATCCCGATAGTATAGAGGGTAAGCAGTTCCTCTGTGTAACATAAATCGAAGGTGATTAAATCAGACGAGCTAAGAGGCACAGTTTCTTTGGTATCGGAATTAATAAAAATAAGCGATGTATTGAAAACCGGATCTTTTGATCTTGCTGTTAATAATTTATCAAAGCTGATGATTTCATTGGCGGTCGTTCCTGTCGCCTCATAGCTAAATGTCTCGTCTAATCTTGTTCCATTTAGAATAAAACTTTTTCCATTTTGGGTGAGGCCTAAAAAGTGGCTTTGAACTTTTTTGAGTTCTTTGATGGGACTTTCTGTTGAAAAAATCTTTTTTGCTGATTTGCCATCATAATCGACTAAATGGATTTCGCCCTTTTCTCCAGTTGTATTATAGGCTAAAAATGATTGCTCATTGTAATTTATAATTGCTGTTGGAGCATTTAGTTGATGGTCATATTTTTTTAGAATATCGGAATCGTTTATTTTGTCGGAATTTTTAAATATATCAGAAAAAGAAACTTGGTAAATGGAATCTTTATTTGCTAATGTTAATATGTTTTCATTGACAGAAAATCCAGTAAAAGGCAAGATTCGCGTTGAGTCTATATCGTTAATTGTCGCATTAGAAGGTCTAAAGTCGGTGATTAACCCATCTGAATGGGCGCAAATCACTTTATTTTGATAATAGATAAAGTCGGTTGACTTAGAGAAGTCCCAGTTCGTTGCGAGATTTGTTGGTTTTGCTACTTTTGATAAAAAATTCCATTGGTAAATAAGTGTATATCCATCTTGGTAGGAGGCGAGTGCTAAATTACCAATAGGAGTATCTGCCTTAATCTTAAATACGCTTCGAATGGTTGCGGAATTAATCTCTTTTCCGTTAGTTGCATTGATGATTGAGACTGTATCGCGTAGAGTTCCGATTAGTAAAATAGTTCTATTTTGAATTAAAAATTGGGTATTCGATAAATTAGGAAGTGTTTGAACTTTTTGAAGAATTTCACCTGTTTTTACATTAAAAGAGAGAATTTCTCCTGAGGCAAGATAGGCCAACAAAACAGAATCTGATGGATTCATTGTTTGAGCTTGTATTATTGAAGTTGTATTATTGATCCATGGCATCATTTTACCAGACTTTGATTCGATAATGACTAAGCTATTAGCTTTGAGTGCGCCATATACTAAATAATTTCCAGAAGGGGAGTAATCTAGAAAAAGAGGCTTATCTAACAATCTTACGCCATATAATCGTTTTCCAGTTGCATAATTCCAAATGTTAATAGTATAAATTCCACCGACTGTTTGTAATACGGCTACCG
>CAYJGX010000014.1:0-7313 GCA_964369795.1 uncultured Spirochaetaceae bacterium | reverse complement strand
AATTTCTTGGATTGGGTTAAAGTCGAGTTGTAATCGAATTAAAATAGAATAATCTTCGTGATTGCGAATTACTAGAGATCCATCTTCGCAACCCGTAGCTAAAATACCCTTATTTGTATCGTGAGCCATGGCATTAATTTTAGTTCCATGGTCATATTTTAGAGAAGATACTTTACTAAAACTTAAAAAGGGAACTAAAAGTAAACAACTTGCTAATAATAATTTCTTTAAATTCACATTTAACCTCTATCAAAAATATTTAGGAATATTCAAAATATCCATGTACAAAATAAGTATTCCTAAGCCCATTATAGCAAGAAATCCAATTAATTGGTAGTAATAAAAGACTTTTGGACTAAATCGTTTGCGGCGAATCACTTCTACCAATGTAAAAAGAACCATCCCACCATCGAGTGCAGGTAGAGGCAATAAGTTCATAATGGCTATTATAGAGCTAATAACTGCTGTTAGCATGAAAAAATTGGCAATCCCATCGCCAAAGCCGACTTCAAATCCAGATAAAGTGGTCATCCCCACTCCAGCAGTTATTCCAATGGGTCCAGCGGCGCTATCCTTGAGTTTACGGTCGGGATCTGAGGCAATGGCAAAAAGACCTTTAAAATTGTCAATAATCCATTGTCCTGGTTTAGTAAAGCCCGCCGCTAGTGCAGGAAAAAATCCTCTTCCACCTTCTTTTTCGCGAATAGGAGCAAAACTAATTCCTAAAGGCTCTTGAGCGTTTAAATTAAATTCAATTGTCTCTTTGTAAAGGTTGCCATTGCGTTCATATTCAAATGTCAAACTTTTATAAATATTTTCGCCATCGAGTTTTTCTTGTGCCATCTCTAATTCGGAGCTAAGAATATAAAAAGAGATATAAGGAGTTGGAGTTTCGTTAATGTGTGTAATTTTGTCGGAAACCAATAAGCCTGCCTTTCTAAAAGGAGAATCCATTGACAACTCGGCAATTTCATTAGATAGAAGCCAAATAATTCCTATTTTTTTATTTCCATTGTCATCTGATTCTGGGACGACTGTAAAATTTAATTCTTGGTTGTCTCGTAAAACTTTTATCTCTGTTTGTTCGTTTTTTTGAATCATGGGAGACAAATCTTGAAAAGAATAGAGCTTGTTTCCATTTGCAGATATTAAAATATCTCCTGCCTCAATTCCCGCGTCGGCGGCAGGAGAAGAAAGTTCTGGATAATAATAAGAAATAGGTGCGACGCACTTATCCGATGGCGAAGAAAAACCAATTAAGTAGGCAATAAAAAAGAAAAAAACAGCGGAAAGAACATTAAAGCCAGCCCCTGCAACGGCAATTGCAATTCTCCTCCATGGCGAAGTGCCAAATAGAGAGCCAGGTTGTTCTAATATTTTTCGGTCATTGTTTTTTAATGCCTCTTCAAATAGACTCTCGCCATCCATGCGGACATAACCGCCAAGAGGAAGAGCCGAAATTCGGTAATCAATTCCTTTGTGAGTCCAACCTAAAAGACGCGGTCCCATTCCAATGGAAAAAACTTGTATTCCAACACCACAGCGTTTAGCCACAAGATAGTGGCCCGTCTCATGAATGAGGACAACTAAATTTAAGGCTAGTAAGCCTAATAATATCGATCCTAAAATATCTTTAGATCCTAAATAGACCATAAAGCCTATAATAACTGCAATCATCACTAATGATTTAATTCGTTCGTAATTTTTCTCTGAAATCATCTTTCCCTCTATAATAAAATACTCTGATACGTTTCTTTATGCAACTTAACAATCAGTTTAATCGATGTGAAAACTTCTCCAGTTGCCTTTTGAAGAGCCTTCTCGACCGTTTTGGATATTTCCAAATAGGAAATTTTTCCTTGAATAAAATTTTCGACTGCCGCTTCGTTTGCACTATTAAAAATTATGGTTGCATCGCCACCTATTTTTGCCGCTTGATAGGCTAGGGCAAGCATAGGATATCGCGCTTTCTCGGGTTTAGAAAATTGCAAGTTAAGATTGTAAAGATCTAAATTTCCAAGATTAGACGAAATTTTGATAGGATACGAAATTGCATTTAAAATGGGTAACGCCATATCAGGATTGCTTAACTGTGCATAAAAGTTCCCGTCTATTGTTTGAATGAGAGAATGAACTTGGCTAGTAGGTTGTATTACCACATGGATCTTGTCGGGATCAAAATTAAAAAGCCTAACCGCTTCGATAAACTCTAATCCCTTGTTTGCCATTGTTGCTGAATCTATGGTGATTTTCGTGCCCATCTTCCATGTTGGATGGTTAAGGGCCTCCTCGACCGTGATGTCGTGAAAGGAGTCAAGATCGCGTTCCCGAAAGGCACCTCCACTAGCCGTTAGCCAGATAGCTTTTATTTCATTGATATTTTTTCCATCGATTAGTTCAAAAATGGCCGCATGTTCAGAATCGACAGGTAAAATTTTACAATTATTTTTTTTTGCCAATTGTTTTACCAAGTCTCCTGCCATGACAATCGTTTCTTTGTTAGCGAGGGCTAAATCCTTTCCATTTTCTAGCGTCCATACCGATGGGTAAAGTCCCGCAGAACCCGCAATCCCATTGATAACAATATCTGCACTTGAATTATAGATAAGTTCTTTTAGCCCCATTTCGCCTAAGTAGAGGTTGATATTAGATGGGGTTTGATTGATTTCTTTTGTTGATGAGAGGGCTATTTCGGTTAAGTTAAATTCTGAGGCAATTTTAAAAAGGAATTTATCGTTTGAATGACAACTTGCTCCAACGAGTTTAAAAATATCGGTGTGATTTCTTAAAATAGATAAGGCACTGTTGCCAATGGAGCCACTTGCACCTAGAAGTAAAACCTTCTTCATGGATTAGTCCTATTAGTTTTGAATAAAATATTCAAAGAAAATAAAATATAGCGGAGCTGCGAATACAAGAGAATCGATTGAATCGAGCATTCCACCTCTTCCAAGCATAATAGTGCCACTATCTTTCGTTTCGGCAGATCGCTTCATTGCCGACTCCACTAAATCGCCTATATTTGCAAAAAAAGGAACAATAGTACCGAGAATGATGGCATAGACCATGTTATCCGCAAAGAGATCTTTTTTACAAAGGAAGAAAATGTATGAAGCTAAAATAGTGAAAAAGAAGCCTCCAATAAAGCCAACAATACTCTTGTTTGGGCTAATGGGAAAAGGTTTCCATGTTTTTCGTCCAAATAATATTCCTGTAAAATAGGCAAAAGTGTCGTTTGCAAATACGAGAATAAAGAAGAGTAAAAAGGCAAAAGAAGCCATTTCTAAAGAGGCAATCTCTAGAACAAAAGTCGACAAGTAGGCAGGATAGAGCAATATCAACAAATGAGCACTCATCACTGTCAGAGCACTTTTAAATTGTTTTTCTTCGGTATTGAAAATTTCGGTTGCTAAATTGATAAGAATAAGCGAAACAATGGTAAGTCTAGGTGCATATTCTGGCAGATTAAGGGGTCCTAAATCTACGTTGCCAGTAAGCCAATAAACGGTCGGAATAATAAAGCCTGTTAAGGTCGAGATCGTTTGGCTGACAAAAATTTCTTTTTTAATAAGAAGTTTTGATAACTCGTAAGCTCCAATCGTGCTTGCACCGATGGTTAGAAGGGCAATCCCGATATGATTAAAATGGGGAAGAAGAAAGATACAGCTAAAGAGTAGGGGTAGAGCGATGAGTGCTAGCAATATTCTTGCTAAAACATTTTTCATAAAATTCCTCCAAATTTCCGGGTTCTATTTTGATAGGCGTAAATGGCGGCTTCTAAGTCGTCGTCGCTAAATTCGGGCCATAATTTTTCGCTGTAGTAAAATTCGCTATAAGCAGATTGCCAAGTTAAAAAATTACTAAGTCGCTGTTCGCCAGCGGTACGTACGATAAGATCGGGATCAGGCATCTCTGGATTGTCCAAAAAAGTGCTAAGCACTTTTTCGGTTATTTCCTTTTCACCTGCCAACTGGGCCTTAGAAATGGCGCGAACGATTTCGTCTCGTCCCCCATAATTGATTGCTAAGGCAACTGTCATCTGATTAAAGTGTGATGTCGATTGAATAACATCGGTAAGTTCTTTTTGAATTTCTTTAGGGAGTCCAGAAGCATCGCCTGCTAGTTTGACGCGAATGCCATTCTCCTGATAAAATTTCATTTCGTTTCTTAAATGTTTATAAATGAGTTGCATTAAAAAGCCAACCTCGTCTTGGGTTCGTTTCCAATTTTCGGTCGAGAAAGCATAAAGTGTAATGTACGAGACCCCCATTTCGGTTGCTTTTTTAATAATGCGTTTTGCCGTTTTAAGCCCCTCGGTGTGACCGAATGTACGAGGTTTTCCAAGGTTTTTAGCCCAACGGCCGTTCCCATCCATAATGAAACCAATATGGGTGGGAACTTGAGTTTGAATAGAAGCCATTAAACTTCCATTATTTCTTTTTCTTTTGCTTTAACCGCATCATCAATTTTAGCGACATAAGTATCGGTTAATTTTTGAACTTCGGTTTCGCCTTTTTTAAGATCGTCTTCGGAGATATCACCATTTTTTTGAACTTTTTTAAGTTCGTCGTTAGCGTCTCGTCTTGCATTACGAATAGAAACTCGGCTTTGTTCTGCACTAGCTTTTGCTTGTTTTACCAGTTCTTTTCGTCGGTCTTCTGTTAGTGGGGGTACGGAAATTCGGATAATTTTACCGTCATTGCTAGGATTGAATCCAAGGTCGGCTGCTAAAATAGCTTTTTCGATTGCTGATAAAGTAGATTTGTCCCAAGGTTGAATAACAATGGTTCGTGCCTCTGGAACAGAGATATTTGCCGTTTGTGCAAGAGGTGTCATCGAGCCATAGTAATCGACCATTACCTTATCAAAAAGGGCAGGGGTCGCTCGACCGGTTCTTAAAGCATTAAAATCATTTTCTAATGCCTTAACAGTATTAGTCATTTTCGCTTCTGTTGCTGATTTAATTTCATTAATCATTTTTCGCTCCTATTTAATATAATACCATAGAATAACGGCAGAAGTTGCCTCCTGCCGTCGCTTTTTAGAAAAAAAGTTGTTTTTTTTTATTCTTGTCCAACTTTTGCATATGCATATGCAGAAATGGAGAATTTTACGCCTGTGCTTTTTACAACAGCTGCAAGTGCTTTTTCTACTGTTACAGTGTCGTCTTTTACGAATTCTTGGTTCATAAGACAGATTTCTGCATAGTGTTTGTTAAGCATCCCTTGAACGATGTTTCCGATAATGTTTTCTGGTTTACCGGATTTTCGAGCTTTGTCTTCGAATACTTCGAGTTGAGTTGCTTTGTAATTTGCGTCTACTGCATCGACATTTAAGTAAGCTGGTTTAAAAGCAACAACGTGAAGGGCTACATCTCGACCAAATTGAAGAACTTCTTCGTTTGTAAGGTCGGCTGCATTTTCCGCAGTTAATTTTACCATAGCACCAATAGAACCCCCATCGTGAGAGTAATCTAAGATAGTTGAATTTGCATCTGCTTCTAAAATGTTGAAGTTTTTGATTTTCATGTTTTCTTTGATAACAGAAATCGCAACTTTGAGTTCTTCTTGGATTTTGTCGTCTTCGTTAGAAGTGATATTTTCTGCAACTGCAATTTCTGCAATTTTTTTACCTGCATTTTGGAAAATTTCGTTTTGAGCCACGAAAGCGGTTTCACAAGTCATTTCGAACATAAGCGCTTTTTTACCACTGTTGTTGATAAAGATAAGACCTTCGTTTGTTGCTCGGCCTTCTCGTTTACCTGCTGCTGCTAATCCTTTTTTTCGTAGGATTTTTTGAGCTTCTTCGAAATCTCCGTTTGCTTCAACAAGAGCCGCTTTACAGTCTTTCATTCCTGCAGCTGTTGCATCTCGTAATTTTTTAACATCGCTTGCACTAATTTCTGCCATGATTATACCTCTTCCTCAACTTGTTCTGCAGCAACTTCTTCCGCTGCTTCTTCTACAACTGGAGCTTCTTCAACTGCAGGAGCATCTTCAACTGCAGGAGCATCTTCAACAACAGGAGCCGACATTGGAACTTCCATTTCGTCTTCGTCTTGTAGAGTTTCGATAACTTGAAGACCTACACCATTTTCAGCTTCTAAAACAGCATTTGCTACAATTTCGGTGAAAAGAGTGATTGCTCGGATAGCGTCGTCGTTACCTGGGATAGGGTAGTCAATTAATTCTGGGTTACAGTTTGTGTCGACTACGGCGATAATAGGAATACCACATTTTTTAGCTTCTGCAACTGCAATCGCTTCTTTTTTGGTATCTACGATGAAAACAACTCCTGGAAGTTCTTTCATTTCTTTGATTCCGCCGTAATCTTTTTCTAGTTTGATTTTTTCTTTAGTGAGGTTAGAAATTTCTTTTTTAGTAAGAGATTCGTAAGTTCCATCGACTTCCATTTTTTCGATTTTTTTAAGTCGTGCGATAGATTTTTTGATGGTTTCGAAGTTGGTAAGCATACCCCCTGGCCATCGGTTGCTAACTGAATACATGCCACATCGTGCCGCTTCGCTAGCAATAGCTTCTTGAGCTTGTTTTTTTGTTCCGACGAAAAGAATTGTTTTTCCGTCTAGGATTGCATCACGAGATACATCGTATGCTTTTTTGATTGCTGCAATGGTTTTTTGCAGGTCGATAATGTGGATCCCATTTCTTTCTGAAAAGATATATGGTTTCATTCGTGGATCCCATCTTCTAGTTTGGTGACCAAAGTGTACACCAGACTCTAGCAGGTTTTTCATTGTTACTACTGCCATGTTTTTCCTCCGTTTTTGTGCGTAAATTGAATTACGCCCCTTCTCTATTTCTCGCATAATGCGGATATTTAGCTTTCGCTATGCTTGTATATTATTATTTTATGGGCAAAAAATCAAGAGATTTTTATTTTAAACCTTCAATAAAAACAGTTTCCCCATCTTGGGTTCTGCCAAAAAGATAATCTAAGTCGATTTGAACATGCAACTCTTCGCCTTCTTTTTTATAGCTGATTTCTGTGCAATAGTCGATTGGATCAAGCAACGCCTCTTCGTAGAGTGCAATAGAATGAAGCATTAAATTAAGAATTTCATCCTTGGAAGGATCCAGAGGATAGAGATCTTTGTCCATAAAGGGGAGTTTAGTTAAGTCTAGGTTGATGGTTTTATCGTTTCGAGTGTCTTTTAATTTTAATATTGTATCGAGGTCATGAGGATTTGAGGCACTGACTTCTAAAATATATTGGGGTTCCATCTCTTTATCTTCACTGACAAGGGTAATGATCCTGTAATTAATATAAAAAATGTATGAAAATTGGGTAATAGG
>CAYJGX010000013.1:0-34413 GCA_964369795.1 uncultured Spirochaetaceae bacterium | reverse complement strand
ACAATTGCGCCCACCTTGCGTAAATTAATATTCATTATAATACCTCATCCCCATTGTCCACCACGAATACCAATTTGTCAATCGAAAAATTTTCCCTGAGTATTTCGTGCATTAGGTGGCTTTGATAAGGATGGCCATGCTGAAGACGAAAGCAGGCAATACGGAATAAAAAAATCCCCCCTTTCTTCAATTCTGTTGTATACTAACTAAAAGGAGTTGCCTATGGGATTGAGGAAGAGAGTTTGGTTGACGGTTTTTGGGCTGTTGATGGCGGTTGCGGTTTTTGGCGAAACATCGGTAAAAGTGGTAGCGCATAGGGCTCATTGGAGAAGTGCTCCCGAGAATTCAATTCTGGCAATTGAGAATGCTATTGCCCTTGGTTGCGAGATGGTAGAGCTAGATGTGAGGCGCACAAAAGATGGCGTTTTGGTTTTAATGCACGATGCCTATATTAACCGAACAACGACGGGGTTTGGCAGAGTCGACAAAAAGACAATGAAACAACTAAGCCGTCTTTATCTTCGCGACCACGAGTGGAAACGAACCGAACATCGGATTCCCACCTTTAAAGAGGCGATGCTCGCCTGCAAAGGGAAAATCATGGTTAATGTGGATAAAGCCTTCGATTACTTTGATGAAGTTTATGCCATTTTAGAAGAGACCGATACGGTCGAGCAATGTTTAATTAAATCTTCTAAGCCCTATTCGCAACTGGTAAAAGAAAGCGGTGATATCATCAATAAAGTCAAATACATGACGATTATCGATGCCTTAAAGCCTAATGCCTGGGAAATTTATAACGAATACAAAGAAAATTTTGATTGCTATGCCTACGAAATTATTTTCTCCCAGTATAACGAAAAGGTTCAGGCGTTAGTCGATGATATTGATGCTTCTGGGAATGTCGTTTGGGTGAATACCTTGTGGCCCTCAATTTGCGGAGGCATGAATGACGAAAAGGCCGTTTTACAAGGAAAACAAAAAGAGACTTGGGGCTTTATCACCCAAACGATGCATGCAAAATGGATCCAGACCGACCGACCCGAAGAACTTATTCAATTTTTATCTAAAGAAAATCAATAGAGCCTTTTAAAAAGGTGGCGATTGAATAAATTTCGTGCTAAAATTTATCTATGGAAAAGATGAATAAAGAATTAGGAACCTTATCGCTCTTTAGTATTGCCAGTGGGGCAATGATTAGTTCGGGATTGTTTGTCCTACCCGCAATCGCCTACGCAAAAACGGGGACCATGCTTATTGCAGCCTATTTGGTAGCCTCCTTTTTAATGATTCCCGCCATGTTGTCTAAAGCGGAACTAGCGACGGCCATGCCGAAATCGGGGGGCACCTATTTTTATGTCAACCGAAGTTTAGGCGCCCTTATGGGAACTTTTGCGGGGCTTAGCAACTGGTTGTCCCTTGCCTTAAAAAGCGCCTTTGCCCTTATTGGGATAGGTGTTTTTCTTGAACCTATATTGATGGGGGCTTTGCCCGAAAGTTTGATTGCGTGGCAACCGTGGATTATCAAAGGAATTGCGGCCCTTTTTACCCTTCTTTTTACCTGTGTCAATTTAGCCAATGTCAAAGACAGCAGCAAATTGCAAAACTTCTTAGTTGCCTTTTTGCTAACTAGCTTAATAGCCTTCATTATTGCGGGCTTCTTCTATATTAAACCCGAATATTATTCCCCATTAACACCAAAGAATGCCACCTTTGGGGATTTCTTTGCCACCGTGGGACTTATCTTTATTTCATACGGTGGACTCACTAAAATCGCGTCAGTTGCGGCGGAAGTCAAAAACCCGGGAAAGACCCTTCCTAGAAGCATGTTTTATGCCTTTTTTGTCGTATCGGCAATTTATGTCTTGGGAGTTACCGTTGCCATTGGACTTTTGCCTCATAACCAGTTAATGGGAACCCTTACTCCCCTTTCTACCGCCGCAAAAGTCTTTGCTGGCTCTTGGGGTTGGTGGATATTAGCCATTGCAGCGAGTACCGCCTTTATCACCACTGCCAACGCAGGAATTTTAGCCGCTTCTAGAAGTCCTTTTGCAATGGCAGAAGACTCCCTTATTCCCCCATTTTTTGGAAAACTTTCAGGAAAGAATAAAGTCCCTGCTAATGCCATTTTATTTACCGCCTTTTTTATGTTGATGGCGATACTCTTTTTAGACACGGAAAAACTAGCGAAGGTGGCATCGGCAATGATGTTGCTCCTTTATTCTCTTGATTGTATTTCGCTTATTATCATGAGAGCAAGCAATATTCCAACTTATAAGCCTCAGTACAAATCACCTCTATTTCCCTATTTGCAAATTAGCGGAATGTTTATTTATATCATGCTTATTATTGGGATGGGGTGGTTGCCTACCCTTATTACAGGAATCTTTCTTGCTTTATCTGTTTGCTGGTATTTTGGCTATTCAAGAAAACGCAGTTCTAGTGAAAGTGCCCTAATTCTTCTGGTAGAAAAGCTTTCAAAGCGTGACTTTGGACGAAAGGAACGCACCCCAGACGGTGCAACGCTTGCCCACGAATTGCGCGAAATTCTTTTTGAACGAGACGAGATTCGACAAGACCGTTTTGACAAACTGATTTTAGAGGCAACCATTTTAGATTTAGATAATTTACATCCAGAAGTTGAAAATCGAAGTGAACTCTTTCAAATTTTAGGCAATCATTTGACCTCGTTGTCGGCAGAGTCGGCTAGTGAGATTGCGGCTCTCTTTGAAAAAAGAGAAGAGGAATCGACCACTAATATTTCGGAGGGGGTTGCCATCCCGCATGTTATCTATTCGGGTTCTCATCCCTTTCAGATTGTGGTAGCTCGCTCTAAAAAAGGAATCGTTTTTCGCCAAGGCGAAAAACCTGTTCATATTATTTTCGCCATTTCTGGAACGGGTGACGATCGCAATTTTTATCTTAAATGCCTTATGTCGATTGCTCAAATTTTAAACAAAGAGAGTTTCAAGAAAAACTGGATTAAGTTAAAAAATATCGAAGAGCTAAGAAACATGATCCTTATTGCAGAAAGAACTCGGAATTAAAAGATGCCTATGCGCCACCGGGCGGATGGCGGAGAGCGAATGCGAACGGTTCCTTAACTTTCCATGGGGAAAGTTAAGAACGAAACCCAGGAGCACGGGATCTGCCTTCTGTCTCGAAGAGACGGGAGGCAGAGGCGCCCATAAAAAAATTACTCGCTATATTTTAGCCATTTAAGAGGGGCAATTTCCATGTAATGCCGATTTAAGAAGGTGGCATCTTCGGGTCCGCAGGTTGTGATAAATTCTTTGCCCTCGTAGGTAAAAATTTCGGCTGCATGGCTAAATAAAGTTGTGACCGTATTTGCGTGGTAGTCAAAGAAATCTGGAGTGTCGGAGACGACGACAATGGTTTCTGCATACTTTTTGTGTGCGTAGGTGAAAAAGAGGTACCAGAGCTCGTTTCGTTGCACTAAAAAGGGCGATTCCATGAGAGTTGCAAAATCGTTGTCGTCGATACCAAGAATTTCTACAGGATCACTAAAGTGAACAAAGTCGGTTGTTTCAAATCGGACGATTTGGCTTCGTTTTTTGGCTTCGATGCCGTGAGAAACGACAAGGATCCAATAAGAGCCATCGGGACGGGCAATAATTTGAGGGTCGCGGGAGGTGAGCCAGAGTTTATCGGGTAAAATTGGGGTGTAGCTTCGTTCCCAGGTGGAAAGATCTATTGACCAACAGACTTCAAGGCGTCGTTTATCGCCTAGGATTGTTTCCACCACCATGGCGTATCGCTTGCTTGCTTCGTGCCAGACTACCGCAGGTGCGCCAACATATTCGGTACCCTCTATTTCGTTTATTGCAAAATCATGCATTTGCCAGCCGTCGATGGGGGCATTTTTATTTGAATTTGCTGCAATCGAAAAATGGCCTAAATAAGGGTGATAGCGATATAGCTCTTTTCCTGCGGGCGGAAAGGGATTTGCAATCCCAAACCAATGCAAGTTGCCCTCCTTGTCCTCGATAAAATTGTGGTCGTTGGTAAACCATTTTCGCTTATCGCCCGCAGGCTGTGGGTTAATCGCTGGGGCAAAGGCGCCAACAATAACGGGGATTTCTAACTTTTCTCCAAAGAGAGAAAAGGCGTCGTAAGAATGGCGAACCGACACAACAGGATCTAAAGGGGTCATCGGGACTGTGTCCACGGTACTCGCGGTGGTTCCTGTTTTAGCAAAATCGGTTACGCAACCTAATAATGAAACAATAAAAATAACAACAATAATCGCTTTCATCAGTTTTTCTCCATTTACCAATTTTAGCACAAAAGTTATTCTATGTCATTAAAATTTGACAGTTTATAAAAAATATACTATTATTAAATACGAGTTTTATATATAGAAAGGATGTGATTGTGAAATTAAAATGCAATTTGTTATTAACAATAGCCCTTTTGCTATTTGTTCTATTTAGCTGTAACGAAGCCGAGTATTATGGATCCCTAGTAAGTGTCAGCTTTGACCCCGACCATAAAAACAATGCAGGTCTAAACGGCACCGCCCTTGAATCTAGCGATTCAATTTCTTACGACTTTAGAGTGACCGAATCCGATGGATATTATATCAATCATCAGGCAAAGGGTTTTTTCTTTGAACAACCCGAGGGAACGAACCTCTCAAAACTTAGCCCCACCATCTCCATTCCAGTGGGCTATTGGCTCTCTCCAAACCCAGAAGATGGTGCTAACTTCAACGCTAAGGCCAACTACGCCCTTTACAAAGCCGGTGGCACAAACCCCGTTCTTAAAATCGAAATTAGCATATTACCCAAGCAAGCCGATTACGCCAATGCAAGCCTATCCCGGTCTCAAGATTATTTTGCTAAAAAGGGATTACTCGTCAGTTCATGGGTGACCGAAAGCAAAGAAACGATGAAGACCGACGAATATCATGTGGCCAATTTTGCTGCACCCTGTTTTGGTCATGGCTACCCCTCAAACGCCCTAATTGCAAAAACGAATAACCGATGGACCGCTTTCAAAAATTTACGCGATACCTATCCAAACAACACCCCTTTTACCGAGCTAGACGCCCTATCCTCTCGCCCCGAAATTTTCCAAATCGGCGACGAAAAAGATTTTTCCACCTACGAAATTGATGTTTTATCACGGTGGTTTTCTTCTTTCAGAAATCAATACCCAGATATGTTGCTTCACAACAACCAATGGGCTCGCCAATGGAATGAAGATCAGCTTAAACTTCATCTCAAATATGTCAAGCCCGATTTAATCACCTTCGACGCCTACGTCTTTACAGACTACGGACTTTATCCCGTTAGCGGAGGAAGTTGCACCCGCCTAGCGATGGAAGTGGCTTATGTAAGACACTTTGCCAATTTAGGCCACGATTTAACTGGAAACAAACCCATTGCCTTTGGACAATTTGTCCAAGCCTTTCAAACTGGAAACGGGGTCGATACCGGCGATTATTTAATCACCGAATCCCAAATCAATTTTTACAACTTTTTAACAATCACTCTCGGCGGAAAATGGCTAATGGCATTTCGCTGGTTACAAGACAACCCAGATGTCGGCATTTTCTTTAATGCCGATGGCTCGACCACCCCAACTTATGATCACTTTAAGGAATCAAATGGCGAAATAATGAAATTGTCTCCGATTTTATCTAGGTTAATTACGACCGATGCCTACTACCTACCCGGTAAACAAAAAAATGACAAGGGCAAAACGATCGAAAACCCTCTACTTTACCCAGAAATGGAAAACTATCTTCCCTACTGGAAAGATGCAAAATCCGATTATAGCAATGCACTCACAATCTCAAGTAAAAATACGGGAACCGTCAACGAACAACTCCCAGGCGACCTTTACATTGGCTACTTCAAACCACTTCCCTCCGTGACTGCCACACTCGACGGCTCCACACAACTCCCCTCCGATGCAACATACTTCATGGTTTGTAACGGGCTCACTTGGGGCGACGGAACGACCGACTTAACCGCCCAAAAAGGTTCTAGCGACGATTCAAAACAAGAAGTTTCTCTGCAATTTGCTGCAGCCACCCTCCAAGGAAAAACGCTTTACAAAGTTTCACGCACAACTGGCCTCTTAGAAGCCCAAACCCTACCAGAGAACAAATATACATTTACTCTAGGCGGCGGCAAAGCCGACTTATTTATTATTAAGTAATTTTCTTTTGGGCGTCCCCCCGCAAAATTGCGGGGTCGCTCCCGACTAGGCTTTGGTTCTTTGCTCTTTTAGTCATATCAGAGCAAAGGAACTCCCTTCGGGACCTATTTGGGAGCTAACGCATTAAAGCTTATACGAATCCGTGCGACGGTCATCAAAAAGATGGTTATGCTCAAACAACGCCTTATCCACTGCAGCCAATGGATCAATTGTCAAAATTTTTAGAGCATCTTCGTAAGCAGGAGCACTTGCTAAAACATCTCCTAAAGGCCCAACAATTCTACTTTCACCAGAAAACTTTAAGTGACCTTCTTGCCCGTAGCGGTTAGCCAAAATCCAAAAAACGCGGTTTTCTAAAGCACGCGATCGGCTCGTAATGTTTGCATAACCCGATAAAACCAAATTACTACTATGACAAATAATTTGTGCCCCAGCCAATGCCAATGTCCGAGCCGCCTCGGGAAACATATGATCAAAACAAACAAGCAACCCAATTTTGACCCCTTTCCATTCAAAAATAGGATACCCTAAATTCCCAGGAGAAAAAAGCTCCTTTTCTTTGCCAAACAAGTGATTCTTTCTATATAAATGACATTGGCCACTAGGTAATAGCAATAAAGAGGAGTTAAATAATAGTGTTTTATTTTTTACATCGCTAGCCTTACTGGCAAGCACTTCTTCTCGTTCAGCAAAGCCTAAAACAAGGGCAATTCCCTTTTCCTTAGCCACTTCATGAAGTGGCTCAAAAAAGGAGTCGCCAAAAAGATGGGTATAAGGTAAAAGTTGTTTCTCATCTTTAAAGTGATAACCAGAAAGACAAAGTTCTGGCAAGACAAGTAAATCAACCTCGCCCTCTTCCAGAGATGAAAGTCGTTTTAAAATAGCTTTTCTATTGAAAAGAGGATCACCCCATTTTGGACAAAATTGAAAATATCCAACTCGCATAAAATCAGTTTGACTCTGTTTCGACAAGAATCAAGTTAAAAAGAACTTCGAAGAGATCTTCCACAACAATAGAGCCGTCCATAATATTTGGAGGCACTAAACCAAACGAGGCAAGACTCCCATGAAAAAGCCCTTTTATATTAAGCGTTTTTCGTCTTGAATTTGAGCTAACTGAAACAGGAAAATTAAGCAACTGGCAGACTCCGCCAATACAGAGGCTCCCCGATAATTGATATTGCCCCTTCCCTTCAAGTGGCGATAACGAGAAAAAAGAGAGTTTAAATTCTGGATGCTCTTTTGCTTTAACCGTTTGAAGTAGGACATCATTAGCAAAGCCAATCCAAGAGCGCATGGATGTTGCTAAAATAATAATTTCATTTTTCTTAAACTGATAGCTTCCATCTTCTTGTGAAATTTCTAATTGTTGTCCAAATTTACTTTTACAAGCAAAATTAAAGGGAACACCTGTAAAAATTTTTAATTCGACATCGGTTTTTTTATCTAATCGATAGGGTTGAATGGCGAATAAGGGAATAGTTGCAATTGTAATTAACAAATAAAGAAAGAGATTTTTTTTCATAATCAATTTTATAAAATATTTAAAATCTATACAATCCCAAAAATAGATTTTTTACTTTACATTATTAATTTGATCATCATCTGCCCCTTTATGATGAATCTCTTTCCACACTTTAATTTTCTTAAATAATGAGATCGTTTGCAACGGAAAAAAGGTCAACAAGAAAGATGGATAAAGTAAAACAGCTAAAATTGTATTTATATGAAACTTAAATCGCTTTTCGAGTATTAGAGCAAGCAACCCTGTAGTCCCCATAGATAGATAGGTAGAAAGAGCAGCAAAAAGGAAATCTGTATAATTGTCTTTATTTAAGGCAATAACTTCAAAAATAAATAGGAAAAAGAGAAACGCTTGCAAATAGGCAAACCCTAACAGCATGAATGCATCAATGCAATGAATACAAGATTTCTTTTTAAAAATCCCTTTTATAATCTTAAAAAAATTGCTAGTGAATGCATGCATGACACCGCTCATCCAGCGTCTTCTTTGCATGACTGTCGTTCTAAAATTAGCGGGTTGCTCATCGTAAGTAATAGCTTCTCGTACAAAGATAGCACGATACCCTTTTGTCACATGAATGACATAAAATTCGACATCTTCTGTAATCGTTTTTGTGTTAAAGCCGCCAACTTCTTTTAGAAGACTAGAGGATATTCCAATTCCAGTCCCAATGAGTCGTGCAGAGATCCCCAAATTAAATCTTGAACGATTTAAAAATCGATTTGCGAAACTAAAATAAATGTCATACATTCCTGCAATCACACTTGCGGTGCTGTCTTGTGCAAAGATTCGGCTTTTAACCACTTGAGCGCCATTGCCAAATGCCTTATTAAATTCTGTTACAAAAGATTTATTTGCAATATTGTCGGCATCGAAGATGATAAAGGCATCGTAGTCCTTAGGTAACAATTCCTCTAAAGCACTATTTAATACCATTCCCTTATTTTTTGCTGAAGGAGGGGATAAAATCACATTTGCCCCTAGCCGACGAGCTTCTTGCTCCGTGTTATCTGTACAATTATTGACAAGAACATAAAGGTCGATTAAATTTGAGTCATAATCCTGATTTTGTATAGATTTAATAATATTGTGTATGCATTCCTGTTCGTTTCGTGCAGGAACGAGTACCGCATATTTTAATTTTTTGTCTGTATCTTTAATTTTTCGATTGAATAGAAAACCTAAAATAGTGATTGTCGTTAAATAAAGAGTAAAAACTTGCACAAGAGCAAGAAGAATATCTGATAATATAGCTATATATTGCACCATACCCCCCTCGGGCCATTTGTTTAATACTATAGAGAATATTCATTTTATTCAACCCATAAAGATTTATCTTAGAGAGGTTATCAAAACTAATATTAGAAAGCTTAGGGTCATAAAGTTGAGTTAAGAAGTTGGGTCATAAAGATGTGCATCATCGGCTCCATTGTGATGAATCTCTTTCCAAACTTTAGTTTTAGAAAATAGTGCTATTGTTTGTAATGGAATAAACGTTAACAAGAAAAATGGATAAAAGAAAACTGCCATGATTGTATTTTTATGAAACTTAAATCGTTTTTCGAGGATTAAAGCACATAACCCACCAAATCCTATTGTGAAATAGGTATAAAATACAACAAAAAGAAAATCGAATAAACTTTCGCCATTGAGCGAAATCAAATTGATAAAAAACAAGAAAGGAATGAAGGCTTGCAAATAGGTAAATCCTAATTGCATAAATGTATCAAATGAATTAATACAAGACTTTCGCTTAAAAAATCCTTTTATTATTTCGAGTAATCTATCCTGAAAAACCTGCATACTCCCACTCATCCATCGTTTTCGCTGAATAAGCGTTGTCTTGAAATCGGAGGGTTGTTCATCATATGTTATCGCGTCTCGTACGAAAACAGCATTGACCCCTTTACTCGCGTGTATAGCAAAAAATTCGACATCTTCGGTAATTGTTTTTGTCCGATAACCACCGATTTCTCTAAAATAGTCGGCAGTAACTCCAAATCCCGTTCCAATTATTTTTGCTGTTATTCCTAGATTAAATCTGGATTTATTTAAAAATTGATTTGCAAAACAAAAAAAGATATCATACAAACTAGCAATCATACTTGAAGTACTATCTTGCGCAAATATTCGACTTTTTACAACTTGGGCACCATTTCCAAATGCCTTATTAAACTCTGTGACAAAATTCTTATTTGCAATATTATCGGCATCAAAAACAATAAAAGCATCGTAGTCTTTGGGTAACAATTCCGTTAAAGCGCTATTTATTACCATTCCTTTATTTTTTGCTGAAGAAGGAGATAGAATGACATTTACACCTAACCGACGTGCTTCTTGCTCCGTGTTATCTGTACAATTATTGACAAGAACATAAAGATCGATTAAATTTGAATCATAATCTTGGTTTTGTATGGATTTAATAATATTGTGAATGCATTCTTCTTCGTTTCGTGCAGGAACGAGTACAGCATATTTTAATTTTTTATCTGTATCTTTAATTTTTCTTTTAAAGAGGAATCCTAGGATAATAATAAAAGTAAAATAAAAGGTAAAACCCTGCAAAATCGATAGAAAGATTTTGCATGCATCAAGAACGAACTCCATTAAACCCCCTAGGAACTCTAATCTAACTATACAGAGAATTTTTATTTTATTCAATCTAAAAGACACTTTTTCTTACTTAGAAATATTTAAGATACAACTCCTGTGCTACCTCAAGCGTCTTTTCAGTGGAAACTGTAAATTCTTTTTTAGAATCATAAATCCATTTAAGTTCCATTTCGCTCATCTCTTGATACATTTCATTTGAATTCATCTCGGGGCGATCATAGACACGAGGCAAAATTGCATCGTTATAGGATTCTCCAGCAACTAGTTTCTTTTCGAGGAAATCGAAGAAAAATTGCCAGCGAGGCACATAGTAGCCTTCTATTAAACCAGCCCATTCTTTCCAAGCGTAGTCGAAAATATGAGGTTCGCCCTCTCCAGGCTCTGGTCCCCAATGAGTTAAAAGCATGCTTGCATTTAAGCTATAAAGAGCGGCCTCTTCTTCGTTAGTTGCCCACTTTTGGCTGTCGTTATACCATTTTGCAAAATTGTATTCCTCGCGTGTGGCAAGCAATCGATCACAATCTTTCATTAAGGCAATAAAGAATTGTGTTTCTTTTTTGAAGGCTTCTAAGTCTCGAGAATTCCACGCCTTTTGTATTGCTTTATAGACGGCTTGCCCTCTGTTCGTAAGCGCTTGTCGGCCGATATCCATAACATCAAACTGAAATCCTTCGCTTTCTCCAAATTCAGAAACATTTTCTAGCAAGATTTTAAAAGCATCTTCGACTAATTTAGGGTTGTAATACAAATCTAGCGGATCGTTAGGTCCCGACTTCGCATCGAAAATGGCTGGTCTGGATGCAAATATAGAACTTTTTTCCACTCCATCGGTTAAAGGTCGATAGGGACCTTCAACTAATTTCTCCCATGCAGCAAGCGTTTTCCCTTTGCTATCTCCATAGCGACGTTCTACATAATTAGCAAGATAGTCATTTAGATTTTGCCCTTTGGTATTCCAAATATTAGAAAAGGCAATGTCGTAAAAAACTGGGTTTTGTGTAATCCCTTCCATAAATAATCCAAAACCTGCATTGCTTCGGATTGTTTTTGCCCGCATTGCATAAGGATTACGGGCTTGATTGGCTAAGTCGCCATGCATATTAATTCGATTACCAAAATTATGTAAAATTCCACTAACAAACGGATAACCAGAAAAATTAGTACTGTAACCTGCCAAATCAAGCACCACCAAGCGACCTTTTGGGACTTGTTGCATAATCGCCTTTTGCAAGGACCAAGATTGCATCATCCAAATGGCTTGGGGATCAAATCCTTCTAATAAACTCCAAATCTCTTGCCCCACTTTTTTTAGATAGACAGTACCCGAAACGGGTGGCTCACCTTCATGAAACGGGTCTACGCAATATCGATGACTTGTTCCAAATAGATCCAGTTGCTTTTGTAAAAAGACCTTTCCCATTTCGCTAAAAAGAGGGTCTAGAGGGTCTAATTGATAGGTTTCTGGAAAATTACACCATCGAAAACCTTTTTGGATATTGGCATCTGGATACTTTTGAGTAAGGAGCTTTGGAACAAAACCAGAAAAACCTTGTTGCATGGGGCTCATTCCCAAAGAACGTTGACGATCAACAATTTGCTTCCCTAAAATTTTATGGCTTTCAATCCAACTTTTTGGAAGTGGACCGCAAGCTCCTTCTAAGTTTGTCATCCATTGCCATGCAAAAAAGGCAGGACCAGAAATGAATTCACGCGCCTCTTCGTCGGTAAAATTAAATTCGAGTAAGGTTTCGTACCAGACTGCCTCTAAACCAACTACAGCCAATGGAAGATTGATCCCGCACATTGCCATGTAATCAATTTCCCATTGCCATCGCTCCCAATCCCACCAAGAGGCAGAATAGCTAAAAGTACAGTAATTAAAATAGGGGCGAAGTTGATGCAAGCTCTTTATCTCGATTCTAGCTTTCGAGCCTAGTTCGATTATCTCTGGTAAAACGATGCGTTCCCCGCACCACGAGATATTGGATTTTGCAAATTCTTTTAGATAGTAATGGAATCCACTTGCTACCGAAACACCCGTATTCCCTTCGATAATAAGTTTACCAGAATTTTCGCCTTCGCCTAACATGAGGGCAAAGTAATCGGAACGGTCGGAAGCGACCACCTTTGGGACAAAGCGATTTGCATTCTCTTCGCCAATGACTCGTGCGATTAACCCTTCCACGGCTGCTTGCATCTCCTCTATGGTTGCATCAACCGCGATGGGTGCATCAAAATCATAAGAATGGTAGCCCTCAATCTTAGGCCCCAAATGAATAGAAGAGCAAGATCCCATTATCAGTATTATCATCAAACTAAAAAAGTAGAAAAGAGTTTTTTTCATGCAAATTATCCTTCTAAAATATAAACAACACCTTTGTTAGGACTGACTTTAACCGAATTTAAAAGAGAAGCCGATTTCTTCATATTAGAACCAAATTGAAAGCCAGAAACAGAAGGTTTTGTCACTTTAACGGAATCTTTATTAAGGCCTAGCGCTTCAAAATCGATATCTAGAGATACCGTTTGTGTTCCCTTTGCCCAAGAGGCAATCGCTAAAAAGGTTTTACCCTCTTTTACATAAACGGTTGCCTTAATATCTTCATTTCCTGTATCCACTGGATTATCAGCATCCCACCAACCAATCATTTGACTGCCTTTCATGCCAAATTGGTCTAATACCTTCCAGACATTCATGGGTTGTCCAGGAGGCATATGCCAGCCATAACGGTTCGTTTCGCCAAAAACGAGTCCTCGCCATTGATTGCCTCCATTTTGAAGCATTTCACTCATGAGGCCAAATGGAATCCCAGACATCTCGACAAGCCAATATTCGGCACTTGTATTTTCGTAATCGAAGCCTTCGCCATGCCATAATTTGTCGTAATATGGATATAATTCCATGAAAACAACAGAATTACTTGCCCAGCCGGCTAAATTGTTATAGTGATTCCAAGAGTGCATATCAATTCGACCTTCGGGGCGTCTTGCATCGATAATACGTCTTGCTCGAGCCATACTTTGTCGGTCTAAGGCCGTGTCATCGATATAAATTCCATCGATATTGGTTTTTTCGATGAGATAATCGAGACCTTCTAGGTAAAAATTGTTCCATCTAGACAAAGGCGTAGTGATAACCGCTAAATCTAGCATTCCAGCCAGTCGCCCACGAAGCGTTTCTCTCCATGCAGGCACAAAGTCCTCGCCTAAGTTTGCAGTTAACCACGGATGAGGTCCTGCCCAATTCGTCACTGGCCAACCCACTCCCTCTTTTCGAGGCATCATGATTTCGCCGTCTAAGCTATACAACATAAAAAATTCGTGCATGTTGTTTGTCACTTCCCGAGTTGTATAGTAGGATTTTACCCGTCGCCCTTCTGCATGAGCCTCGGCAATGAAATCGGTTAAGTCGTCCATGGTGTAATCGTTGTATGGATAATTGATAAAGGGGTTTAAATCACGGTTATGGTGAATGTTCATCACATTTGCACCCACTCTTCGAGCCATTTTTAAATCGGGAGTGTCAGGCCGGCTTCCTGGATTGAAGTGCAAGTATCGGTCATTCCATTGTTTGTCTTGTTCTAACGGTTTAAAAGGAGTCACATACAAGTCGAAGTTAAAGTTTAAACTTTCACCCGCTTTTAATTGGTGTGCACCAGAGTAGGCACAAATGGCTAGGCTTCCATCGGATTGTCGCTTAAACGAAATTCCCCCATTTCCCCAAGATTTAGGTTCTAAAATCGGTTTAAAATCGTAGTAGGCATTTATTAGAGGTCGCTCATAGTTTTCGTCTTTAAGGCGAACCATAAGCCCCCCATTGACTCCACCGACCCATAGGGCATCTTGGTGTTTCTTAACATCCCATTTCCAATCGTAAGCGTCTGGAGTTTTCTGTCCTTGAAGGTCGATACCCATCACATATTTTGAAAAGGGTTCGGTGATTGCATAGGTCAATTTAACAGAATCGAGTTCTAGATCCTTGTCCGCAGTCAATTTGAGTTTGAAGCCATTATAGCCATCGAAGTCGACTGTTCGTTCTAGCTTCCAGTTTTTGCTGTTTAGATTGATGGTTTGACCATTTTTTGTTGATGCCTCTATGTTAAAAGGAGTCGCTAGAATTTCTTGACCTTCGCTTAGGATTTGGGTATTGCTTTCGTTAAAATAGGTGTAAATTTGGCTGTAAAGTCCGTTGCCTGCTTTCACCATTTTTCGTCCGAGGATTGAAATCTCGTTTCCAGATTCGACTACCGGGGTAAAAGGAGCGGTTGGTTCGTTGGTTGCAGCAATTCGAGAGTCAAGCCATTTAAGGCGCGCGAGGCTTCGGGAGTCGTCTTCGCCCTCAGATTTTCCTTCGATTAAGCTGAGTTTAATGAAGGCTTTCTCGCCTGTATTAAGCGCGAGGCTAAAAGTGTAATCGCCTAAAGGCCAATTTTCCCCTGTTTGGAGTCCAAACCAGAAGGGTTTAGATTGGTTTGCGGCCACGTTGACTGTTTTGCTAAATTCTAAGCCGTCGGAACCAATACCCCCGAGTGTAAAGCAGTTTACAGCCGCCCCGAGCGAAACGGGATTATCGCCTTCGGCGACACTAAAATCGGTTACTGTTGTGGCCTGACCGCCGTTAATAAAAGCCAATTGAAAGACTTTAAAGTCGCCAGCATAGGCGGTGGCGCTGTAAGGCACCGTTTCGCTCGTGGGAGCGATAGATAACCACGAAGTTGGCATCGTCTTACCTGGGATGGTTGCATCACTAATAGCAACCGGAATTAAAAGCGAGCCTGCCCCTGCCTTTTCTAAATAGGCTGCCTGTTGTTCTACTGTCGCATACTTCTTAATGGCTTCGACAACACCTCGCCCAAAAGAGCTTGGGTCACTCCCCTCGGGAATATTGGGTGTTTGCCCAGATGGAACCACCGTCGAACATCCAATTAAAGCCAAAATGGCAATAACTAAAACCATAAATTTATTTTTCATAAAATTCCTCACTATACAAGAAGAATAACATGAGACTACCGATAACGCAAGAAAAATTTAATAAAATCTTTTTCTAAACTTGACATTTCAATTAGGACATTTTTTAGTGAAATGTCCTAATTGAAGCGAGAAATTGACCTAATTAGATTCTTCTTGACAATTACTTAATCTCCTTTTATCGTTTAGAAAGGAGTCCCTATGAAGTGTTTAACCTTTTTATCTTTTTTTACTTTGCTTTTAATCTCGGTTACAGTTGTTAGCCTACTTTTCTCTTGTGCGGGCTTTGGTGCTTATGAAGAGAATTCAGAAACCGAAATTTTGCAGGCAAATTTGATTCTTTACTTCAAGACGCCCCTTTAGAACTTTTATCTAGTTACAGAAAAATCCTACTTAGTGGAAATGTTGAGTTATCCACCACAGAAATTGAGAATTTGCTTTCCTACGCAAAAGCTGGCGGAATTCTTCTAATTGACAAGGCAAACTACGCTCAATTTGAAGGCAAAGAATCGCTCCCAAAACTCGGCGCCATCTTATTGAAAGAAACTCCAATCGAAAAAGGAAAAGTGGTCGCCTACAAGCCAATTGCCATCTACAACCTCTACGACCAATATCTGCGTTTCGATGGCCCCTTTGCCCGCAGTGGCAACGAAGTGACGCTTACCCTAGAGGCAGGTGGTTGTGCGGTGCTAGAGTTTAAGGAAAAATCGTGATTCTAAATGGTCCGTTGCTACTGCTTTGTTATTCTTTTATAAAATTTATCGACGGAGAGTCCTTGAAAAACGGTTGTAAAAAGTACAATTGCAAAAACACAAATAATCATAGTATGAAATTTATCTGTCGCTAGTAAACGCGAGGATTCAATCATTAGGGCTAGACTCAGTCCACCTTTTAATCCAGCCCATGTAAGTAGCATAGAAAATTGATTACGAGAGAGGCTTTCTGGAATGGGTTTAATGCCAAATGAAACAGCAAAAACGCCCAAATATCTAGAGACGAGAAGCGTTACGGTTACAACTGCAATGTAGATAAGATTATTTTCGGCATACAAAAACAAATTGACAAAAAAGAGGCCTAGAACAATGTAGAGTAGATAATTTAAAAGATTATCTATCACCTTCCAAAAATCTTCATAAACTTGAAAGTCCTTTTCTTCCTTTTGACTTTCCTTTGCTACAATGGTTGCAAAATAAATCCCACAGACGACAGCGGAAATGGCACTCGAAAAGTGAAGATACTGACAAGCCACATAGGAAGAAGTTAAGGCGAGAACGCTGATAAATATTTGCCGATATCGATCTTTTGTCTTTTTAAAGAAATAACTTAAAATAAAGGATATAACTAAGGCAATACCTATTGCACCAAAAATCTCTTGCATCAAGACTAAAAAGAAGGATGCGACATTAATTGATTTAGAAGTACTGCTCATTGCACGCGATATGGCAACAAAAATGGCGATTCCTACGCCGTCATTAAACAACGATTCTCCTTCTATTACTAAATTTAATTCTTTAGAGAGTCCGACTTTTTTTAAAATACTTGTGGCTGCAATGGGATCGGTAGGAGAAATGATTGCTCCAAACAATAACATCTCCAATAGAGAAAATTGAGTATATCCCAAAAGCGTTAGCATACAATATGAAATAAAGCCAAAAAGAAATGTTGATAAAGTTGTGGTGACAAGTGCTAAAAGCGAAATTGCTTTGACATTCCGTTTTACCTTTCGAAAAGTGATATTGGATGCACCTGAAAAAAGCATAAAACACAAGAGCCCGTTAACGAGAATATCGCTAAAATATTCTATTGGAAAACCGACAGGAAGATGGTTTGGATTTGCAAGATACGAAATTAAAATGTATAACAAACCAATACAAAACGAAATAATGAGTAATGCAATTTCGGTAGGAAGCTTTAAGAACTTCTCGTTTATATACCCTCCAAAGACCAAAATAAACATAACAATAACAAAAGCAAGTAAAAAGACCATCACCGTTACTCCTAGTTTCTTTAATTTTACAATGCCTCTCTTAATTTTTCAACTGTGGAATTTATCTCACCTAAAAATATTTTTGCAAATAGACTAGTTTCGTTAGGACTCTTTCGATAGGTAGGTTTAGAATCTCGGCGAAGGCTTCGCGGTAAATTTCTAGCTGGCGATCGTAGCGACCAGGGATTTCATGGCTATCGCTTTTAAAATCGATGATCAAAGCATAATCGTCATATTCTAGGACTAAGTCGGCTCGTCCAGTAACAAAATCGGCTTCTAAATCGGAAGATCGCATCATAAATTCCCGCTCTGCGGTTCGCATAAGACAGCCTTCCTCTAGCTGTATCGCGTCGTCGGAGGAAAGATAGTTGTGAACCATCTGTAAGGCGAATTCTTTTGCTGTTTCCTGCAAAGAAGGATCAAGCTGTTGCAAGGCCTCTGAGAAATCAAAAACAGGGGAAGCCTTCGTTGGTAAATTTGCAACGCCCCGAGTTTCGCTCCACTCTAGCAAATCGTGACAAAGGGTTCCAAAATGGTTTGCTTGCCCAGCTTTAGCGAGCTTATCGGTAAAGACTTTCAAACTTGCATCGCTAGAAATTCGCCTAAACTCGGTAAAATCATATTCTTCGTCGCCTTTTGCAAGGGCAGTAACCGATGTTTCTTTGCCAAACAAGGCTAACTCGCTAAATTTTTCGTAATCGGTCCCAACTTCGGCACCTAACCGATAAAACTTAGGCGAGAAAGCCTCTTCTTCATCAGCAAAATCATCCACTTCTCTATCAGCCTCAGCATCAATACCCTCTAACAAATCGATATTGACAAAATTAAGCATGGGAACATGGTTAAAAGCGTTGGAATTTCCATTTTCGGTAAAGCGTTCCATAAAGGAATCTATTTTTTTGCCCTCAGAAATAGAACCTGCAACCACTAAATGATTAACAGCTCGGGTCATGGCAACGTAAAGCAGACGATCCACCTCGGCAGCGTTTAAACTGTTGCCCTCTTTTTTCATAAGCGGATTAAAGGTGCTAGAATAAATGGAGTCGCATTCTGGAATTTGTAGATAAAGTTGATTCTCTTTCGTAAATTGAAAACGCCCTAGCTTTTCGGGATTTTTACCCCTTCCCGCATCGGCTACAATAACAATCGGGAATTGCAAGCCTTTAGATTTGTGGACTGTCATAAGGGTAACTGCATTTTCTGGGAAATCAAACCGTCTTGGATCTTTTAACTGAGCCGTTGCCCCAAAAAACGAACTCTTGCTCTGCTCTCGCAAAAGGTCGATAAAATCGTAGCAACTTTTATTAGCTAAATCGATATCCATTGCCAGCGAGCGAAAGTAGTCAAAGTGATTTAAAAAAGATTGTGCCTTAGGATTTCGCAGGTACTCGTAACGCAAGCCGTACTCAAACCAGATTTTATCGACTAAGGTGGCAAGAGAGATTTTGTCCACAAGAGATAAAATTTCACTGTAGAGCAAGCGAGCCATCTCAAGTTTTTGTAAATTTTCCGAGGAAAGGGGCTTCTTCGTGGCAAAAAGTTGCATATCATCTTCTAAAAGATGTTCAAGTAATGCTTCGTCATCTAGGCGGACAAAAGGCGATCGTAAAACCGAAGTGTATAAAGTCTTATCGTTAGGATAAACTAGTAACGAAAAGAAATTATAAAAGTCGTTAAAAATTGCCTCTTGATAAAAAGAGGTGACCGTTTGTGAATCGTAGGGAATCGCTTTTTTAATAAGATGTTTTTCGTACAAGTGTTGAGCTGATGTTGAGCGAAAGAGAATGGCAAAATCTTTGTATTGGCAAGGGCGAGTTGTTTTTCCATCATTGACCTCTTTACCCTCGGCGACCCAGCATTCAATTAACGAGGCGATTTCCTTTGGAACAAGATTTTCCTCTTCCTCTGGTGAAAGATCCATTTTTTCAGACTTTTTATCGTAGTAATAAAAGCGAAATTCGCTTGAGCTTGCAATCGCCTCTCGGCTTCCAATTGCCTCAAATTCGGCTTCAAACGTTTTGCCCCTCCCTTTTTCTGGAAAAACACGCTCAAAAAAGGCGTTAAATCCACCAATGAGCCCTGGTTCCGAACGATAGTTCATCGATAACGAAAGAATTTCACCTCCCGCTTGAGTCAACTCCTCGCCTAGCCCTTTAAATACAGAAACATCAGCACCCCGAAAACGATAAATTGATTGTTTCTCATCCCCAACGAAAAAAAGCTTAGGAGCTAGTTCGCTTGCTTGGGGAATTCCATCACCCTCGTTTTCTAACTTTTCGGCAAGCAGGTAGACTAAGTTTTTTTGAAGTTCGTTGTTATCCTGAAATTCGTCGACCATTATATACTTAAATTTGTTTTTATAAAAATGACGAAGCTCCTTATTCTCGGTTAATAGAGCAACGGATATTTGGGCAATATCATCGAAAGAGACAACGCCTCGTGATTTTCGCTCTCTTAAGACTTCCTCTTGCAACGAATCTAAAAGAGAATAAAAAGCATAAAAATCTTCTTTGTAATCGGTCATTTTGATAAAATCGTAAATGGTTAAAATAAAGTCGTGGGCAAGGCTACAAGAACGAATAAGCTCTTGTGTTTTTTCGTTAGTGCTTTTACTTGGTTTGTTAGGCAAAACGAGACCATCGAGGGAAGCCTTAACTCGCTCTGTATAATCTTCTAACAGATGATATTTTTCTTCGTAGGATCTAAAAAAAGCTGTTAAATATTCATATTGTGCAATTAGGTTTTTACTGCGGCCAAAATTTGTTACTTCTCCAGCTAAAAATTGATAAATTTGAGCAAGTTCATTTATAATCGCTTCCATTTTTGTAGGAAAACTTAATATTTGATCTTTTATTTGTTCTTTAAAAGAAATAGGATTTAAAATGCGAAAGGCTTTCACACTAATGGGAACTAAAAAATCTTTCCAAAAGGATTCAAAGCCATAGATTTTAATCATTTTTCGCAATATCGGTTCTTTATCGTTTTTTAATATCCATTTTAGCACCACTTCGGTTGAAATAGCACTTGCCTCTTCCTCGTCAGGTGTAATGACTGCTGGCAATCCAAATTTTAATAAATGCCCTTTGGTTATTTGGCTACAAAAACTATCTAAAGTCATAATGTTCGCATTTTCAAAGGAGATTTCTTCTAGCTTTAAATTCGATTCTATCTTTCCATCGCTGTTTGGGCTTGTTTTTTCTAAAATCTCTTTCCTAATTCTTTCTAGCATTTCAGATGCCGCTTTTTTAGTGAAAGTCATCGTTAGAATTTCATCGATTTTGGCGCCCCTAGTTTCCATAATATTGACAAAGCGTTTACTTAAAACGGCTGTTTTGCCCGCACCCGCCCCCGCGGTGACAACGAGATTTTTATCTATGGTTTTGACAACTTGAATTTGTTCTTGACTTAATTGCATTTTTCCTCCGACTTCTTCTTCTACTTTTTTACTTCAATAAAAACTTGCGGCGACAGACACTCTCATAAAGACAATGGGCACAAACAGGGGTTTTTCCAATCGAAAAGTCTCCACAATCAAGAGCCTTTACCGTTTTTTCGCAAAAATCTTTAATAATCTCATCGTTGTATTGGGCATAATCATCAAACTTGCCCTTTCCAACTTCTTTTTTCCCTAATTCACTGTTTGTCACAAAATGTACGGTGTTTTTAGGATAATCACTTTTATCGACCTTTAGGGAATTGTAAACCGAGGCAATTTCTACACCCTCTACGAGTTTACCTTGTTTTACTAAGGTCTCTTCTAACAGTAATTTATAGGCGAGCATTTGGAAAGAGGAAATAGGGATTTGGATAAACGCTTCATTTCGGTTAATCTGGGCAACATAGATTGCCTCTTTAGGTGCATCCCCAGACTTATAATCCACAATTTCAATATTCTTTTTGCCTAAGGTTAGTGTTTTATCTATAACTCCAGAAATTTTATAACCCTCGGATAAAAAGCTTTTCGTATAATATTTTTCACACTCATTCACATCAAAGCCAGCAAAATCCTTTAGCTCATTGACAATCTGCAATGTGCATTGTTCCACAAGTTGCTCTGCTAAAATTTCTCGCACTAAAGATGATAAAATCTTTTTATCGACAAAAAGCTCCTCGTATGCCGCTTGCGCCAATGCTTCTAGCTTCTCCTTTAACAGTGGGCGAAAGGCCTTTATCGATTCTCGCGCTTCTTTTGTCAATTTTCCTGTTCGTTCTCCCGCAAACTTTCCACTTGTTGCAATTTCTTGGCCATGGTTATAAAAATCTTCGCTTAACGTTCGATGTTGCACGTAACATTCCTCTTTTCCCGATTTTACACCCAAGTAATAGTTTTCTAAAATTTTATGCGCAATGTTGCCGATCAAACGATAATCTTTTAAAACGACCTCTTTTTTATCATCTTCGCCAATAAGCTTTCTAAGCATCGCCCCAAAAGGACATTTTGCAAAAGTGTCGAGAAATGTTGTGGAAAAGGGATAAATATCGCCTGCAACATATTCTTTTTTTTCCTTATCCCAACTTTCCTTGAATCTATTTTGCACAATAGAAATAAGTTCTTTATTTTTTATACTGATGGCGGATTTCGTTAGGTTGACGGTAGATGCGTTAGCAAGTGCAAGCCGTTGCATGAAAGCCAGTCGCCCCTTTTCGGTTGCGCTTCCAAGCTTTGGAAGTTCGCCTTTGTTGTAACGGATAAAATCATTCTCTTGCCGCGCTAAATCACTTTTTTTCTCTTCGTGTTCACAATAATGATTCTTATCTACAAACCACTTGTTCACTGCAATTTGGGGTTGTCCAAAAATTTCTGCCGATCCCGAAATAAAGACTTTTTCGCCACTATAAAGATAGGCGTGCAGGTAAGAATCGCTCTTGTCGGTAACAAAATCGGTTTCAAGATGCTTAATATCGGCTTTAAGCCAAGCTTTTTTTTCTGATTCGGGTATAAAAGAAAAATCCTCTTGTAAAACAGCACTCATTTTCTCACTTAGCCCACAGACAAAATGGAAATCTGGGGTTGCGCTTGCCGCTACTCGGTAGGCGAGAACGGGTATTCCGAAAGTTTCGCTTTTTTTCACATAGTTGCTTTTTCCGAGGAAGGAAAGCCATGCGTCATAAGGGGAGCGAATTTCTAGTCCAGGGAGTTTTTTAATATGCTCAATTAGTTGGCGTAGGGTATTTAAGGCGCGTTCGACCGTTTTGCGATCGTTTCCCTCTATTTTTTGCATCGCTAGATACTGAGTCAAGAAAATTTGAATATTCCCATTGAGTTCTTCAAAGGTAGAGGCCTTTACCATTTTTTTAAAAAGCCCAAAGAGTTTTGAGCGATGTTCAAATAGGTCATCATTGCCCTTGACCGCATTAATCCACGATTCTTCGCCCATAAGACAAAGTTTTTCGGAGGCAAGGGCGAGCAGCTGACGATTTTTTTCTGCCATCTCATTTTTCCAACTTGGAAATTGATGCAAAAAAACGCGTTGCAACGCTTCAAAGGTGAAATTCCCATCGACTGCCTCTTTTATCTTTTTAAAAAGATAGACTGGCAGCGTCTCTCCTAGTTTTTTTCCATTTCTAAAGTCCAGCGGTACGTTGTACTGCGGTGCATAATATTCTAAAATGGGAATTAAGGATTCATCTGCAAGGGTGATAAGGATAGTCGAATTTTGGGTTGATGGGTTTGTTAGGATTTCTCGGATTTGTAGGAGTAAGGTCTTTGACTCTTCCATTGCGGTGGGATAAAATTGGTATTTGAAATCCGTCGGGGTGGTTCTAGGTAAATGGACGAAAGAGAGTTGTTCGGGATGGTTAGCGGCGTAGTCGGCTAGTAACCCGGCGTAGTCGCGGTAATCGAGTATGAGTTCGGGATAAATGAGTTTAAAGGATTTATCTGGGGGAAGGGAAATTTTTTCGTAGGGAAGAGGTTCGGGCTCGAAGAGACCGTGAGTTTGTTTAAATTCTTCGAGTTTGTCCCGAATAATGGAAAGTTCGCTGCGTTGGGACAAATTCCCAAGGCCTTCAAATCGAGGTTCGAGCAAATGCAAAGAGTTTAGCGAACTTTCGATTTGAGTGGCGACGACAGAGACGGAGGAACCCGCCCCCTCGGGTATAAGCGAGTGCAAAAAGGGGTTTTTTACATTTTCTTGGGCTGCCGTAATGGCGAAAAAAAGTTTATCCATTTTGCCGAGGGGTCGTTTTGTTTCATCCCGTTCGGATAGAAACTCTTCTTTAAATTTATCCCATGCAATAAAAAGGCTTGTGTCGACCGCTTTTTTTCTTTTTAATGCCGCTTTACAGGCCCACCTTGCCGCAATTTCTGAATGATAGACTCGTATTTCTTTTTTTTGCATTTTTACTTTTCTCCTTTTTTTATAAGAGCGAAACAGGATCCATGTCAATCTCTACATAAACACGGCGCTCGGCTTCTAAATAAGGCTTTAGTTCGCAGATTGAACTATGAATGAGTTTGAAGTGAGGACTGCGCAACATCATCTGATAACGATGATTTTTATTGATAAAGGGAATCGGACATTCCGCTGGCCCAACTACTGAAATAGTAGAGGAATTTTCGATTTTTTCAAGGATAAACTTTGAAAAACTAGCGACTAAATTTTTATCTTCCCCTCGAAAAACGAGGCGTGCAACTCGACAAAAAGGAGGAAAATTGAGTAATTGGCGCATCTGCAATTCTTTGTCGTAGAACTCCTGAATTTCTCCCTTGCACGCCATCGAAATAGCCTCCGCCTCGGGCGTAAAACTTTGAATATAGACCATTCCATCGGGGGTATACCGCCCCGCCCGTCCGGCTACTTGCGTAATGAGGGAAAATGTTCGCTCGGCCGACCTAAAATCGGGTAGATGCAAGCCTGTATCGGCAAGGACAATCCCTACCAGTTTGACCCCCGGAAAATTGAGTCCCTTAGCAACCATCTGTGTTCCTAGCAATAAATCATAGTCGCCTTCGCGAAACTCTTTTAGAATTCTAGCTAACTCCCCTTTTTTTGTCGTTGTATCGCTATCTACACGGGCGATTTTCATCATAGGGAAGAGGTTTTTAATCTCTTCCTCGACTAATTCTGTTCCAAATCCGCTATACCCCACATCCAACGAGCCACAAGTAGGACAAGCAGAAATTGGGGTTCGAGAGTAGCCACAATAATGACATTTCATCTTATTGTGTTGTTTATAGTAGGTGAGTGAAACGGAGCAATGTTCACAGCGCATTTCATAACCACAACTTTTACAATGGAAAAAATAGTTAAACCCCCGCCGATTCAAAAACAAAATTGATTGCTTACCTTCGTTATAAACTTCTAATAATTTTTCACGAAGCAAACTAGAGATAGTACCCACTTCCCCCATCATGTTAATAAGATGAAGCGAAGGCAAGGCCCCGCCCGAAAGTCTCTTAGTCAATTCTAGGCGCTTTAGTCTTCCTGTTTGCATTAAGTGCCAGGCCTCTACACTCGGTGTGGCGCTACCCATCACCAAGTTTGCCTTACTCTGGGAAGATCTGTACATAGCAATTTGCCTTGCGTGATATCGGGGCGTATTCCCCGACTTATATGAGCCATCGTGCTCTTCATCTATAATAATAAGTCCTAAATCCTTTACAGGCGCAAAAATCGCGCTTCGCGCTCCTATCACCAACCCCACTTCGCCCCGTCGAATTCGATTCCACTCAACAAGTCGTTGACTTGGAGTCAATCCCGAATGTAAAACGGCAACCTTGCCATCAAAACGCTTGCTAATATCCCGAAGCAATTGGTGTGTCAACGATATTTCTGGAACAAGATAAATAACTTGCTTCCCCGCAATAATCGTTTTTTCTGCCGCCTGCAGAAAAACTTCCGTTTTTCCCGAACCCGTTATTCCAAAAAGGTAAAAGTAATCCCCCGCCCCCGCAAGAATGGTTTCCCGTGCACTTAACTGTTCCTGGGACAGCTCCCGTGGCGTATAATCTGCAAATTCCTCTTCGGAGCCAATCTCTTGCTTGCTTTCCCTTTTCCCACTTGGCAAAATCGATGAGAGAGCTTCTCCCAAAGTACAGAGTGCTGTCCCTGCCACCCATTTTGCCATTTCAATCGAGCCTTCATCAAAAAAGGGTTCTTTATCGACAATTCGCAAAACACTTTTAATTTTAAAATCACCCTGCACAGCTCTATCATGACTTTCGATAACAAAGCCAATCATTTTACGGCGGCCAAACATAGCCTCTACACGATAACCTAATTCCGCGGGAGCCCCTTCTAAATTCTTATAAGTAAATGAGCCATCAACAGGAAGATTAAAAACCACTTCTATATATTGTTTCACCAGTGGCTCCTAAGAAAGTACCTTTTTAATTTTTTTTAGGATATTCCATACATCTTTCTTAAAATGTTGATTCTGCAAAACAAACGACGGATGATATAACGGAAACAAAGGAATATCGTGATATTTTATCATGGCATGAGGTAGATGCGATTCTTCGTTCATGCAAAGGCCATTGATTGATTCATTGAAAAACTGCGCAGGTTGTTGAGTTAAAGCCGAAAAAGGATAGGGACCTAATGCAACTATGAGCTTAGGTTTAATGATAGAGATTTCTCTATTCAAATATTGAATACAAGCATATTGCTCATCTGCAAGGGGAATGCGTCCCCCCGGAGTCAAACAACGGTTGATAAGCGACAAGTAGCAATCCTCTTCTCTATTGAGACCAATTGCCTCGAGCCACTTATGAAAAAAATCATTTTCTCCAGGAAAAAAGACTCTCCCGTTTTTGTCGTCGAGTTCGCTTGGAGAGCCTCCAACAAAAAGAATTTTCGCATTACTTTTGCCCTCGCCAAGCAGGGGGGCCGTAGCCGTTTCTCGCAGATGGCATGAATTACAGACATTAATTTCATCTTCAAGCTTAAAAAGAGAATCCTCTGCTAACGACAATTCCCGACCTAGTCCTTCTGGACATGGAGGAACCTCTCGCAAATGGTTTCCATTCAATAAATCTTCATATTGATGGACAAGAGTCCATAAGGATTTAGCACTCTCTTTCGTCATTTAATTCTCCTTCTTGCAATGGATATTCAAAACCTGTCCCTCCAGGATCCCCCGGATATCGCACGAAATCCAAAAAGAGCCCTTTCGCCGGTGCAGTCGAACCAGCTAGTTTGCGATCTTTTCGTTTCAAAATATTTATAAAATCGTTTAAAGGAAGCCTTGCTTTCTCACTCTCTATTAAAGTCCCTACAATTGAGCGAACCATCTTCCACAAGAAACCATTTCCAGAAATTTGAAAGACAATCTTATCTCCCTCAGGATAAAATGAAGCCGCAGTGATAATTCTAACTTTTGATGGGCTCTTGTCACCAGCAGAAGAAAATGTTGTAAAATCGTGTTCCCCGACTAATTTTGATGCATACCTGTTTAGTAGATTTATATTAAGGTTTCTTCTTATATCCCAACAATAATTGATATCAAAAGGGAGTGTCGGATTTGCTTGTGACAAATAATATTTATACCCTCTCTCCACCGCAGAATATCGAGCATGAAAATCGGAAGAGACTTCGGTCGAACGCAAAATCCGTATCGATTTAGGTAAAATGGAGTTGAGTGCAATAGAAAACTTTTCGCTTGGAATTGTCGAATTTAAAACATCAAAGTGAGCAACCGTACACTTCGCATGAACTCCCGAATCGGTACGTCCAGCTCCAGTCACCATCGATTTTTCTCCAAGCAATTGCTCTAGAGCCAATTCTAATACAGACTGAACCGATTCACCCTCTTTTTGAATTTGCCATCCTACAAAAAAACTTCCATCGTAAGCAATATCGATACGAATGCGTCTATTCAACATCTTCGGCGCCATCAGCCTCATGTTTCTTTAACCAACGTCCCATTTCATCGTATAGGTCTCGGGCAAAATTTAATAATGTTGTCGGTTTTTCTTTGTTCGATTTCCCCATTCCAAAAATTCGTCCACAATAATTTTTAGCACGCTTAATTTGCTCATATCTAGCTTTAGCATTGCTGTCGGGACCATAATTGAATTGCAAATAAGCATACAAATAGAGAACCCCATCAAATCCGTAGTTCTTATCTGTATCAGGACCTAGGCCTGGCGTATCCGAAACCCGTTGTTTCCCCGCCAACTCACATTCAACCGCTAATCGATAAAAGAAAGCAGCCTTCACCATCATCAATTTACTCAAATAAGCAAAATTTTCATCGGGCCGTTTACGGTGTAAATCGGCAAGCATCCAACTCCCTCGCAAACATGACATCCCCTGCCGAATAGAAGGAACTTTATCATCTCCTAAATAATCATAACAATGCAAAGCTAGCATACAGGAGGCAACCCCCTCTTCTAATCTTCGATTTTCTTCAAAGTCTAGATCTAGGAAGAAGGATTGCACAAATTTTTTTCTTTCAAATTCCGTATCTCGGATTTTATCGATTTCAGAATTCTTGAGTTTAGAAAACTCTGTCGAATATGCTGCATAGTAACAACTAGGGCAAACCAGAATTGGATAAACTAGCGGGAAAACCTCGCCATATTTTTCCGATGGGGTATAAATGCGTTTAAAATCGGGATTCGTTGTCTTAGTGATAAGACGCCCTCCTCCAGAATTAAGATGTTCCGTAAAGAATTTTTTTCCACAAATTGGACATGCTGTCGGTTCTTTTTTTCGATAAGTTAATGCTCCTGCCATAGTTCCTCCCTAAATTCATTTATCTATAATTGCCGTAGCAATTGCCATATTACGTTCATGAGACAACGACAACTGTATGCACGCCTCTAATGCTTCAATTTTTCGTAGAGCCTCTCCTGTTAACAAATAGAAGGGTTTTCCCTTTGAGTCATTTACAATTTGAATCTCTGTTAAATCCAAACCTAAAATACCCGTCCCTAGAGCCTTCCCAAAAGCCTCTTTCGCTGCAAATCTTGCAGCTGCCTTCTCGCAAGCCCCTACTCCGGCTCCAAGAATTATTTTTATCTCGTCTGCACCAAAGACTTTTTGCAATTTCGCTAAATCACCCACCCATGATTCAAATCGACTGACTTCGACTAAATCGACTCCTAAACCTAAAATCATTTATCCTCCACCACAACTTTTATTGTTGACGGAGAAAGACCTAAATCGGTAATTTCGCTTAACATCTCTTGAGTCTGGGCATCAAACATCCGAATAACTGGAATGGTATATTCCCCAGGAGCTTCTATCCCATCTAGTTCGATCCCGATAATCAACCCCGCAATATTGAGTCTATTTAATTTGAGTTCTGGCCCACTTAAATTTAGGCGGACATATTCGGTCTCTAGTTGATAGTTAAAAGAATCTTGTGCTCCAATCTGATTGACATATAAATCCCTCACCGTAATTTGCTTAATTGCCTCTTTAATTCTGCAACTATATAAAATTTGGATGTCGCGATTAAAGACTATAGACGCTGTACCGTCAAAAGGTGCGGCAAGCATGACACTTTGGTCGATAGTCATGCTTTTTTGTTCTTCGTCAATTGTCCCTGTCAATTTTTCAAGATTGATGGGTTCCGTTTCCATAAATTCCAAATTTTCCATCATGGAACGAGGACCCGTGACTAAAACCTCGTCGGGGGCTGGGACACCAATTTCTAACTCGTAGCCCGCTTTTACTGCCCCCTCCGTAATGACTTTCACTTTAACAGGCTTTGTTATTTTTCGTTCTAGGGCAATTGGGATTGTAATAGGAGAAAAAGAAACTTCGATTCCTTTTAAATGTCTAGCCACTCCTGTTAGAACGACATCAATCTCACCCCCATACTCTCCTTCCACAAGAACTCCTTTCAAGTCGATTGTCGGTTGAAAATCATTTGGGTCGATACTTTGAAGTTGTTCAAGTGCTCCCTTAATTGTGATTGTCACCGCTCGGGGAGTTCGGATAGGTACCATTTGATCGGATATCTGCAAAATAGGTTCTACTTGAAAAGATCTTACTTGGGTATATTGTAGTTGATTAAAATACCATAGCCCAACAGCTATAGCTAATGACATAATGATAAGGGGAATTTCTTTTTTTAATTTTGAAAAAATATTTTTATACGTCAAACTCTTCTCCCTCGTTGTCCATATCCATATCATCTACAATCTTATTTTCGAGTAGTTCGCGCAATCCTTTTCTTAGTTCGCTTACCGAAAGGTCATACGATAAATTTGCCTCATAGGCAAGAGAAAAAGCCCCGGTCTCTTCCGATACAACAAGAATAACTGCATCGCTATTTTCACTTGCACCTAAGGCCGCCCTGTGTCTAGTCCCAAAAGTTTTTTTGATATCAGCTTGTTCACTTAAAGGTAAATAGCACCCTGCTGCAACAATCCGTCCATTTTGAATAATGATGGCCCCATCGTGTAGAGGGGTGTCGAAAAGAAAGATTGAACAAATCAAACTTGTACTAATTTCGCCGTCAATCTTAGTTCCTGTATCGGCGATATTTTTAATACTGACATTTCGTTCAAAAACAATGAGCGCCCCCCGCTTTTGCTCGCGACACATTTCAGCCGCCTCGATGATAACATTTATTTCTAAGGCATCATCCTCACTTCCTTTACGAAAAAAACCTGTTCTAGCAATTCGCGAGAAGACCTTTCGAATTTCGGGCTGAAAGACAATAACAACCACAATAACAATGACAAAACCTAGCTGTTTGATAATCCATAAAACAGTACTTAAGTTTAAAATAACCGCGCCAATATAAAGAGCACCTAAAAAGAAAACACCTGTAACAAGTTGGGTTGCATGAGTTTTCTTTAAAATTGAAACTAGAAAATAAATGATTGTAGCAAGAGCAATTATGTCGACGAGTGCAATGACCCACCAACCTCCTTGATCTTGGCTATAATTAAATAAATTTTCAAAAAATTTAAAGACAGAATCCATACACAATTATAACCTATGTCTGAAAAAAAATAAAGAGAAAATTTATACATACTTAATTGTTGCACCCATTAAAAGATTATGTTATTTTATATTTATGAAGATCAACCAATGGATTGGGTCTAAAATGACTCAACAAGAAAAAGAGAAGCTCTTTAAGCGAAGTGAAACGGGAATCGAGGAAGTTCGAGCATCGGTTCAAGAAATAATAGACTCTGTAAAAGCAAAAGGCGACCAAGCAATAAAAGAATATGCCCTCAAATTCGACAAAGCAGACTTAAGCACTCTTTCTTTACAGGTATCACAAGAAGAAATCGATGAGGCTAAAACATTATTGTCTCCCGAAATCAAAGATGCCATCGATTTTGCCATTTCCAATATAGAAAAATTTCACAAACGACAACCCATCGAAGATCTTCCTCTACAAGAAATTATTCCGGGCGTTTTAGCAGGAGAAAAAGCAGTCCCAATCGATTCGCTAGCTATTTATGTTCCTAACGGCAGAGGCAATTTTCCATCAATGTTATACATGGCAGCCATTCCTGCAAAAATTGCAGGGGTGCCTCGTATTGCAGTTGTTTCGCCTCCAAATTCCCAAGGAAAAGTCGACCCAGCCACTCTATATGCCGCCGAGCTTTGTGGAATAACAGAAATATACAGAATTGGCGGAGCTCAAGCTATTGCCGCAATGGCATTTGGAACTCAAACGATTACCCCTTGCCATATGATCACTGGCCCAGGAAGTCGCTATGTTACAGCTGCTAAACGCCTTCTCTATGGAACAATCAATGTTGGATTACCTGCGGGGCCATCGGAGTCAATCGTCCTTGCAGACGAATCGGCAGATCCCTATCTTGTCACTTTAGACCTTCTAACCGAAGCCGAACACGGCTCTGACACCGCAGCGCTTCTAATCACGACAAGTAACGAATTAGCTTTAGCGGTACAAGCCGAAATCAAAAAAGAGGTTGCTACCCTTGGTGAGCAACGTGCACAATTTATTACCGATGTCATGTCAGGTTACGGTGGAATTATTCTTTGCGACACAATGGAAGAAGCCATCCATTTCACCAACGAAATTGCAACTGAACATCTTCAAATTGCCACAAAAAATCCAGAAGCAGTTGCGGCAAAAATCCGCCATGCAGGCGAAATCCTTCTAGGACAAACGCCCTTTTCTGCAGCAAACTATGCTATTGGCCCTAATGCCATATTGCCAACAGGCTCAAATGCAAGAACCTACTCCGCCGTAAGCGTACGGGATTTTATTAAATATTGCTCAATCATCCAGACAACTGACGAAGGGGTTGCCGCGCTTAAACCACACGTAGAAAACTTAGCTAAGTATGAAGGCTTTGAAACCCATCACAACGCCCTTTCAAAACGCAACATCAAAAACTAGCCATGCAAGAAAGCCCTCTTTTTTCTACTCCACCCTTTGCCTCTGCGCAAGAGGCTTTTCTCTGGATTCAGTCCTTTTATAATGCAGAAAAAACAGGGGTTTACGACTCCCGAATTTATCGCCTAGACCGCATGCAGGCCCTACTTCGCTCCTTTGACAATCCTCACAAAATAATCCCTTGCATCCACATTGCAGGTTCTAAGGGAAAAGGCTCTACTGCAACCTATATTGCCTCTCTTTTAAATCAACTCGGCTTTAAAACGGGGTTATTCACCTCTCCGCACCTATACGATTACAGAGAGCGAATAACCGAAAACGGTAATTTCTTCTGCGAAGAAATTTACATTCAAGCCATTTGCGAAATCCAAAAAAAACTTCCCCAGCTACTAAAGACTCAAACACTCCAGGATAACCCGCCAACCGTCTTCGAGTTAATCACCCTTGCCGCCTTCCTTATTTTCAAAAAAGCAAATTGCGATATTCTCGTCATCGAAACAGGGCTTGGCGGGCGCCTTGATGCAACTAACTGTATAAAACCCTTTCTCTCGGTTATCACCCGCATCGAAAAAGAGCACACCGAATACCTCGGAAAAACTCTAAAAAAAATTGCGACAGAAAAGGCGGGCATCATCAAAAAAAACTCAAAAGTACTTATCGCCCCCCAATTTTCTCTTGTTCGCTCGACTCTTAAAAAAAGAGCCCGCATACAAAACGCTCTTTTCTTTCAACAAAAGAATCTTTCCTCCATCAAACTAAACAAAAATGACAGCTACTCCTTCAATCTCTACTTACATGGAGGCGAAACCTCTATCAAGCTACCCTCTCCAGGTTTTTTTCAAGCAACCAATGCCGCTACCGCAATTACGGCACTCCTCTTACTCAAAAAAGAACTTCAATTAACCGAATCTCAAATTCTAAAAGCCAGCCTCCGTGCCATCCCCGAAGCCCCTTTGCAAGGAAGAATGCAGCGTCTACTCATCAACAAAACAAATCTCTACCTCGATGGCGCCCATACGCCTATCTCCTTTAAACATGCAATTTCCACTTTCACTTCAATCGAGGACAAAAATTCGGTGCTTATCTTTGCTGCCGTCGATGGCAAAAATCATGAAAAGCTCATTCGCTCTATTAAAGGCAATTTTAAAAAAATCATTGTGACTCAAGCGGGAAAATTCCGAAAAAATTCACCCGAGAAATTATACGAACTCGTTCAAAAAAAATGCCCCGAAGCTCAACTTATCGTCGATACTCCGCAGGCACTCTCAGAAGCCTTGAATTACGCACAAGAAAACCATTGTTCCATTTTATGCGCAGGCTCTTTCTTTTTAGTTTCAGAAATTGGAAAACTAACCTCTATCGTTTGACACATCGGTAAATAGTGTATATTTCATAATAAAATTAAGTTTAAAATCACCTGTGGGCCCATTTCGATGTTTTGCAATAATCACCTTCGTTTCCGAAACTCCAGTATCGACAGGAGGTGCCGCCGGCTCCTCTGCCACAGGTTTTCGCCGATAAGGATCGGGCTTACCACTAGGCAGCGCTCCACCCATTCGATCACGATGCAAAAACATTACGATATCGGCATCTTGCTCAATCGACCCCGAATCACGCAAATCGGACAATTTCGGCTCTTCACCTTCTGCCGCACGCCCCACTTGCGCTAAAATAACAAAAGGAATATTTAACTCTCTAGATAATTGTTTAAGCGAACGAGAAATTTCACTCACTTGTTCGTGTCGCGGGATATTAGCACCTAAATTTGATTTAATCAGACCAATATAGTCGACAAAAATAATTTGAACATTGTGTTCGGCGACCATTCGCCTTGCATTCGCCCTTAGATCGAGCAAAGAAATATTAGGTGTGTCATCAATAAACAAAGGCGCATTAAATAGGCGAGGCGCCGCCTGAGAGAGTTTAGCAAAATCCGAATTATGCATGGTATGCCCGATTCTAATTTTGCTGCTATTTAATTTAGCCTCACTCGCTAATAGCCGCCTCACTAAAAGATCCGAACTCATCTCTAACGAAAAGAAGCCTGCACGAACATTCGATTTTGTCACCATGGCCAAGGCCATAGACAAAGCAAAAGCCGTTTTCCCGACAGAAGGCCGAGCGCCAATGATAATCATATCTTGTTTCTGAAATCCCTGAGTCATGTCATCGAGTGCCTTAAAACCAGTTGGGACTCCCATAATAGAAATTTTAGAATTCCAAGCATCTTGAATTTCATTCATCGCACGAGGAATAAGTTCTGTCATAGTTTGTATTTCTGCCGTCTTTTGACGATTGACCAAGTTGAAAATGTCACGTTCTACCTGTTCGACCATTTCTCGTGCCGGAACAGTGTCATCATGCGCCTTTCGAATAAGTTCCGAGGCTGAAAACAAAACAGAGCGCCGATAAGATGAGTCTTGAACAATTTCTGCGTAGTATTTAAAATTTGCGGCGGTCGGCAAAGTGTCTACCAATGACGACAAATAAACATAGCCTCCGCTCTTTTCAAGCAACCCTTCTTGTTTTAAAAGATTTGATAGAGAAAGAATATCAATCTGAACCGATTGCCCTTCTAGTTGAAGCATTGCTTTAAATATATGTTGATTTTCGGTTCGATAAAAATCATTGATTGTTACTAATTTTGTGATTTCTGGCAATTTAACAGGAGAAACTAAAATAGCGCCTAAGACTGCTCTCTCTGCTTCATCGTTATAGGGGGGAATTCGATCTTTTAAAATTTGTGGTTGCATAACGCCTCCTAATAAATAAATATATCACAGAATGAGCGCTTTGCAACCCTAATTTTAATAAAATATTTAGATTTGCTTAATACTTGAGTTTAGCA
>CAYJGX010000012.1:34114-35332 GCA_964369795.1 uncultured Spirochaetaceae bacterium | reverse complement strand
TCAACCTCAACCTCAACCTCAACCTCAACCTCAACCTCAACCTCAACCTCAACCTCAACCTAAACCTAAACCTCAACCAGAGCCAGTGGTAGAAAAACCGATTTTCCAAGAGCCCCTAGTTGATACAAGCAAATTAAAAGATCGATCTTATGTTTCTCTTTCTCTCCCACGACTCCCACGGAATATTATAAAAGATGGGCAATACGATGGCAAATTGCCTAAACCAAAAGTGGATTCGTTGTTGCTTGTAGAAGATAAACCGACGGCAGAAGTAGAAAAAGTAGAAGAAAAAGCAGAAGAAGTAATTGAAGAAAATAAAATTGTCGATGTTGTCGAAGATTTTATTCCAAATATTTTTGAAGAAGCTTTGGTGCTAGAAACTCCTATTGAAGATGATGTAGAAGATACAGTTAGGATGATTGAGGTCGTGCAAGGGCCTGATTCTCCTGATGAAAATAGTTTGGAAGTCGAATTAGAGCCAGCAAAGCAAAATGAGATTATTGAAATTTTAGATGATCCTTCGCTAGTTCAAGAATATCGTGATTTGAATCTGGAAAATGTAGAAGCTGTCGATACCCCAGAAAATGAAGTAAAAGTGACAGATGAAATTCTTTCGTCAAAGGATGATAGCGTCAATGAATATGCCCATCTGCCAAAGGAAGAAGAGGTTCAACTCTACTCCTCAGAAGAGGGGACTCCAACAGAGAAAGTCATTGGAGCTTTAAATGAACCAGAAGTTCATAATCCAGACGTTTGGCAACTCGAAGAGGACCGATACTTATCATTAGATGAAATTCCTTTGGTGATTTCTGATATCGACGAGCCAGAAGTACGGGATGAACAGTATCGAATTTTTGAACTTGCTACAATTCCAGAAATGAAAGAAGAATCTCTTAGAGGAGTAAATGAATTTGCTCAAGCAGATGGAGTTTCTGTCATGGATGAATCGTTTGAGGAATTTGATGTAGGAGAGTTACCACAGATTGCTAATGTCGCAGAAGTTGAAGGTGCAGAAATTCCTCTTGGAATTGTTATTGCTGATATAGAGCAAATGGAAGAAGGGGCGGTGCCTGGAATTGCGAATGTTGCACAACCTGTGGGTGGACCTAGCGAAATTGTAATTTCTGATTTTGATTCGATGGAAGATGGAGACATACCTCAAGTTGATAATATTGCACAAATGGTCGATAGCGAAATCCCAACCGAGATTGTGATTAC